>DASREU010000270.1:0-2613 GCA_035651935.1 Myxococcales bacterium
GTCCACCGAGAGCGCGAAGGTGAGCCCGTCCACCTCCAGCACCGCGAACGGACGCGGGCCGGGCGGCGCCAGCGACGGCAACCCGAAGAGCTTCGCCAGCGAGTACGCCCGCACCAGCTGCCCCATCACCGCGAGCGATCGGGCCTCGAATCCTTCGCCGCCGCGGGCCGAGAGATCGTACTCGGTGGTGGCGACGACGCGGGTCATCGGCAGGCCGTACAGCTCGCCTCCCACCTGCACGAGGAGCAGATTCGCCATCGAGACGCTCAGCGGCAGCTCCAGCGTGAAGCGCGATCCCTTTCCCTGCGCCGAGCGGAGCACGATCTTCCCGCCCATCGCCTCGATCGCCGACTTCACCGCATCGAGCCCCACTCCGCGGCCGGAGAGGTCCGTCGCCTCCGCGCGGGTGGAGAGCCCGGGGAGGAAGGCGAGCTCGTAGCTCTGCTGCTCGTTCAGCTCGGCGACCCGGTGCGCCGGCAGCGCGCCCAGGTCGATGGCCCGCTTGCGCAGGCGGCCCGCGTCGAAGCCGGCGCCGTCGTCGCTCACTTCCACGAGGACCTTGTCGCGCTCGCGGCGCGCGGCGAGGACGAGGAGACCGCGGGGAGACTTTCCCAGCGAGACCCGGTGCGCGCTGGTCTCGAGGCCGTGGTCGACGGCGTTGCGCACCAGGTGCGTGAGCGGATCGGAGAGCGCCTCGATCACCGTCCGATCCAGCTCGACCTCGCCGCCCTGCACCTCCAGCTCCACTTCCTTGCCCAGCCGGTGCGCCAGATCGCGGATCGCCCGCGGCAGGTGCTCGGTGAGCGAGGAGAACGGCGTCAGGCGAGCGGTCATCACCCCGCCGTGAAGCTCGCGGGCGGTGCGCCGCAGGCGGTCGATCTCCGCCTCGAACGGCGCGGCGGCATTTTCCGGGAGCTGTCGCGCCGCTTCCCGGAGACGGGCGATGCCGTGGAGGATGTCGGAGGCCTGATCGAGCAGCTGATCCAGGGCCTGCGCGCGCACGCGCACGGTCGCCTCGGCGCGGATCTCCGGCGCCGCCGACTCGGGCACCGCGCGGACGGCGCGAGGCGGGGGCGGAGGCTCGGCCTCCCGCGCCGGCCCGTTCGCCGGCGGAGCCAGGCGGACGTCCACGTTCTCGATCTCCGGGATTCCGTCGAACGCGGCGCGCACCTCGTCGGCGCCGCGCGCGGTGGCGAGCAGCGCCGTCACGCGCACGCCGCCTTTCTTCTGCATCAGCGCGCCCGGCTGGGGATCCATCTCCAGCAGCGTTCCCAGCGCCTTCAGCTTCCGCTGCACGATCAGCGTCCGCGCGCCCGGAGCCTGGCAGGAGCGGGCGAGCGAAAAGGCGACGTCGAGCCTCGGCAGCGAAGGATCGGCGACCGGCTTCGCCGTGGGCCCGGGCCGCGGCGGCGAGGCGATCTCCGGGAGCGCTCGCGAAGCCTCGGTCAGCTTCCCGGTCAGCTCCTGGTGGGTGTCGCCCGAACCCGGCGCGCGCTCGGATCCGGAGGCGTGCTGCACCTCCTGCACCAGCGCGTCCGTCGCCTGCAGCAGGAGATCGACGTGGATCCGCTCGGGCTTCGCATTGTGCGCCTTGAGCTTGCCGATCAGCGTCTCCGCCGCGTGGGAGATCTCCACGATCGCGGTGAGACCGATGGTCGAGGCGCTGCCCTTCACCGAGTGGACGCGGCGGAAGATCGAGTCCCAGAGCGGGCCCCCCGGCGCCTCCTGCTCGATGCGGACGAGATCGGAAGCCAGCTGCTCGAGCTGTTCCGTCGCCTCGGCGATGAAGGCGTGCAGGTACTTGTGGGAGGCCTCGGCCATGGCGCGTGCTACTCGCCGAGCACCTTCTTCACCACCGCGAGCACGTCCTCTCCCCGGAACGGCTTGACGATGAAGTCGGTTGCGCCGGCCTCGATGGCCTCCATCACCAGCGACTCCTGCCCGAGGGCGGAGCACATGATCACCACCGCCCCGGGATCGAGCTGGACGATCTCCCGCGTGGCGTCGATCCCCGACTTGTAGGGCATGACGATGTCCATGGTGACCAGGTCAGGCTTGAGCTCGCGGAAGAGGTTGACGGCCTGGACGCCGTCGTCGGCCTCCCCTGCCACGGCGAAACCAGCCGCGCTGAAGATGTCCCGCAGCGTGTTGCGCATGAAGAGCGCGTCGTCGACGATCAGCACTCGCCTCTGGGGCATCGTTCAGGCCTCCACCAGGTTGTCGATCGCCCGCTGCAGCTCCTCGGGATCGATCAGCTTCACCGGGCCGTCAGCGGAATCGACCTGCGCGCGCGCCGCGCCGGAAGGCTCGCTCACCTCGGTCGCCTCGGTGGGAATCTCCTCGATGCCGGCGACCTCGCTGACGTAGAGCCCGACGTCGCCGCGCGCGCGCTGCAGCATCACCACCTTGCCCTCCGGCCGCGCCGGACGCGCGCGGAGGCCGACCAGCGGGCCGAGGTCGATCAGGGCCGCCACCCGGCCCTGGCGGCTGATCAACCCGAGCAGCGCGGGAGGACCGCGGGGCACGCGCGACACCGGGCTCATCTCGGTGACCCGCCGCACCGCGGAGAGCGGGAGCGCGTACCGGTTGCCTCCGTGCAGGCAGATGACGGCG
>DASREU010000271.1:0-5775 GCA_035651935.1 Myxococcales bacterium
GAGGTCGCGCCGCCCGCGCTCTTCTCGCTCGGGTACTGCCGCCTGGAGCTGAACGACGACCGCGGGGCGCTGGAAGCGAGTGCGTTCTTCCTCGAGCTGAGCAACGAGCGGCATCCGTTCTATTGGGACGGCGTACAGAACATCGCCTGCGCCGCGGATCGGCTCGGCCACCATACGCTCGCGGTACGGCTCAATCGCGTCGTGCTCGGCCAGGCTCCTCACCCGTACGCCTACAACGGCCTCGCGCTCGCGCTCGGGGAGCTCGGCCGCGCCGGTGAAGGCCTCCACGTCCTCGCCGCCGCCCGCCGTGCCGGGCACTGGGACGAGGTGCTCGCAACCTCCCTGAATCATCTCGAGACGCTCGCGGGCGGGGTGCGGAAGCGGACGCCGATCACCGCGCCCCGCTGGCCGCGCGAGCGGATACTGACATCGGCCTTTCGCGTCCTCGGCTGGCGCCGCAAGCCGCTGCCGGCGTCGAAGCTGAGATGGCGCAAGGCCTCCGACTAGGTCCGCCGCTGCCTCGCGGAAGCGCGTGCCGCCGTGCTCCGCTTGGCGCCGATCTCGACGCCGGCCGCCCGGGCGTGAGCGCGGCGCACCCGCTCCGCGAGGGCCGCCGGCGAAATGACCTGCACCTGGCTGCCCCAGCCGAGGATCCAGGTGATGAGCGGCGGGCAGATGGGCGCGTGAAGCTCGAGGTCGAGCCCGCCGTCGCTGCGCCACTGCATGGTCTGCGTGGGATGCACGCGCCGTTCCGCAGCGAGCCCGGCAATCGCGGCCTCGAACCGCAGTGCAACCCGATGCGGCGTGCCTTCCCAGGGGCCCAGCGCGCCCTGCAGGAGCGCGCTCTTCACGAACGGCGCGCGGGCGCCGAAGACCGCTCCGGTGCGCACCGCTTCCGAGATGCGGTCGAGCAGGAAGGTGCGGACGGCGCTCCTGAGATGACAGAACCCGATCAGGTACAGCGCGCCGGATTGCACGTGCAGGAGGTACGGGTCGACGACGCGCTCGGCGGAGGCGCGATCGCCCGCCTTGCGGTACTTGAAGCGGATCGACTCCTGCCGGTCGATCGCGTCCACCAGCGTGCGCAGCGCCCCGCTCCTGGGCACGTAATCGTGCACTGCGCCCAGCTGCGCGGAGAGCACCTCGTCGAAGTGCGCCGTGCGCTCCGCGATCTCGCGCGGCAGGGCGCCGTTGATCTTGGTCAGCGCCGTCGCCGCCGCGTCGGAGAGCGGCGCCGCGGAGAGCCCTTCCATCATCTTCCGCGCGGCGGCCAGCGCCAGCATCTCGGGCCAGCTGAGCGTGATCGAGAGCCGCCGCCGGTATCCCTCCATCACCCGCCAGCGCGCCTGCCGGCCGCGCCGGTCCTGGTAGATGGGCACCCCGACGCGCTCGAGGACCTGCAGGTCGCGGTACACCGTCCGCACCGTGTACCCGAGCTCGGCGGCCACCTCGGGCACGACGATCTCCTGCCGGTGCTCCAGCATCTGCATCAGCTGCAACTGGCGCGCGAGCCCATCACCGCGGGACATTGGTGCCTCCAGCGATGCTTCTACATGGGGGGTCTGACATCCGGCCGTTCGCGCGGCGTCGCGGCAAGAAATTGTGGTGGCTCTTCCGGCGCTTGAAGCGCTCAGCGCCCACTTCGATCGCGAGCACGCTCAACTCTGTGACGCGCGGACCAGAATGTCAGACCCCCGGTGCATACTGTCCTTGCAACCAAGGTGGCCGATCGGCGACGAGCCTGACGCGGTCGTGCCGGACATGGAGTGCCTCGCCGGAGGACACAGACTGCATGACCACCGCAAGCGCCAATCCACGCACGGTCACGTTGCGCGACGAGCACGACGGCCGGGACAGCCGCCATCTCTGTGCCTGGCTCGATGAGCGCGGGAATCTCCACATCGATGGTCAGGATCTGGGGCCAGCGACGGACATCGTGAGCGACGACGGCGAGTACGAATGGTTCGAGACCATCCAGGCGGAGCACGTGCCGCGGCTGCTCTCCCTCCTCGGCGCCGACCCGGGCGACGACATCCTGGACGTGCTGCAACAGAAGTGGTCGGGACCGCGCTCGTGTGAGCTGGAGCGTCTTTTGCGAGAGAGCGACTTCCCGATGGAGCGGCATGTGTGTTGACCGCTCGCTCAGCCGCGAAACGAACACCAGTGACGGCGCTCGTGTTGGGTGCTTTCGAAGAGGCTCGTCGGGAACGAAGTCCGCTCGGGACTTCGTCCCCGGAATCCGCGGTCGCCTACTTCAACAGCAGCAGGTCGATCGCGTCCGCCATCGCCTGGTGGCCGGCGTCGTTCGGGTGGATCCCATCGCCAGAAGCCAAGGCCGGCCTCATGACCACCGCGCCGACCGAGTCGCGCAGGAGCGGATCCGCGAGCACCGCGTCGAAGTCGACCAGCCCGTCCACCACCTTCACGCCTTCCGTGCGCAACCAGTGATTGTACTCGAGCCGCTTCGACTCGATGAACTGATAGTTCCGGAAGTCCGCTACCGGCCCCATCGTCGTCGCGATCACCTTCACTCCGCGCGCGTGCGCGCGTTCGACCAGCTGGCGGACTCCCTCTTCGACGTCGGCGGCGTTCGGGGGCAAGCTCGGCGTCAGCGCGGTCGATCCCAGGTCGTTGATTCCATCGGCAAGGATGACGTGAGTCAGCCCCGCCATGCCCAGCACCTCGCGGTCGAAGCGCGCCAGCGCCGCCGGATTGCCGGTCGCGCCGGAGAGCACGCGGTTGCCGGCGATGCCGAGGCCGAGCACGCCCAGCTGCCGCGGTGCCGGCAAGGCGGCGAGGCGCGCCGCGAGGCGATCGCTCCACTTCAGGTTCTCCGCGTCCGACCCGACGCCGGCGGTGATCGAGTCGCCCACGCAGGCGACCGCGCCCCGCGCGGAGCTGTTGTGCACCTCGACCGAGGAAACCAGATATCCGTTGGTCAGCGTCGTCGTCCCCGCGGGCATATCCGCGCTCAGGGTGGCGTCGCCGCCCGCGAACACCGCGGTGACCTTGCGCGAGCCCGGATACTGCGTCAGCGCGGCCGGAGGCGAGAGAAGGTAGATGCTGATCGACACGTCAGTGAGCGCGGGCACCGCAAGGGCAACTGGATCGCTGAGCACCGCGCCCTGGATGGGCACGTCGACCGATCCCTTGCCGCCGAACGTGATCGTGCGGAGCGTCGCCGCATCGACGGACGACCCGCTCGTGCGGATCCCGATCGATGCCGACGTGATGGTGAGCGGCCCCGTGCTGTTCATCGCGTTTGAGAACTTCACGCGCACCTGGTCGCCGCCGACGGTGAGCCAGACGGGCTCGCGCAGCGTCACGCCGGCCGTCGACAGGGGCAGCGTCGTCGTCGTCGACTGCTGCGGTCCGGCCCACGCGGTCACCCATTCGGGTCGGACGTCCGCGGCCGCGCGATCGGCAGCGGCGAATGTCGTCGATGCAGTGAGGAAGAGGAGTACGGCGAATCTGCGCGCGAGCGATCGCGGAAGTGCGGACATGTTTCCCCCCGGGTCAGTTGAAAAGACACGGGAGCGCTACCGCCAGAGCGAAACGACAATCAAGGAGCGCCGCCTTGCCGAAGCCGGCGGGTTCCTGACGGGAACCCTCGGATCTTCAGGCGCGGCCGGCCTTTGGGCTGGCCACGGTCGCGCGAAGGTCCGACCGAGAGAGATCGAAAGGCGCTGCGGCAGGCCGGCGCGGCTTTGAGTTCACCGCTCGGCTCCAGGGACTTCCGCCCGGCCCGCCGCGGCCTCCCTCACCTGCTCTGCGCAGCCGCGCAGACGAAGCTCGCTGCCTCCGTCTTGCTTCCGCGCCCCGTGTAGTGCGCCACCTGCGGATACGCGCAGAGCGGTCGCGAGAAGTCGGCGGGCGGCGTCGCAATCCCCATCACGTTGTTCGGGAACGCGGCGCTGCTGTGCGAAGCGATGAGGCTGTCGGGCGCGACGCCTTCCTCGACCCAGCGCTCCAGCGCCGTCAGCGTGTCGAACGTGTTGAGCCCCGGCCCCGCCTGGCAATGCGTCATGCCGGGCGCCATGAAGAGGCGCAGGAACGAGCGCACGCTCTCGGCGCGCGCCGGCCCGCGGTGCAGGGATGCCGCGACCCGCTCCACGTAGTTGATGCTGTTGCGCGGGTTGACGAGCGGATCGGCCCAGCCATGGTACATGATCAGCTTGCCGCCCAGCGCCTCGAAGTCGCGCAGATCGGGACTGTTCGAGTCGACGACCGGGCCCATCTTCTGGTCCGCGAAGGCGAGGTCGTGGTCGAAGTCGAACGTGCGGAAGTTCCAGGAGGGGTCGCCGAACACCATGTACCGGAAGAAATCGCTCCCGAGGAACGAGTCCGGGCCGGGAATCAGCAGCGACCAGCTTCCGATGGCGCTGAGCGGCGCGCCGCCAGCGGCCTCGCTGCCTCTCTCGAGCCCGGGATAGATCTGCTCGCCCGTGCGCGGGTTCCGCGGGCCCTGGTAGATCTTCCGCACCGTCGCGACCTGCGCGGCGGTGAGGCAGGTCGGCGCGTCGGCGCCGCTGCAGAGCAGCGACCCCGGATCGAAGTCGCAGCGCGTGGGATCGTCGATGATGGTCGGCACGACCCCGGCGCACTTCGCCAGGGCGGCGGCGTTGATCATCGGGAGCTTCGAGAGCGGGAGCGTGCCCGCCGGATCGTCCAGGTTCGCCCGCGCTTCCCACACCCAGGCGGCGGACTGGTGCGTCCAGTAGTTCGCCGAGGCACCGGCGACGATGCCGTCGTAGTCGTCCGGAAAGCGCTGCGCCTCCATCAGCGCCTCATGGCCCCCGTCGGAGCAGCCGGTGAAGTACGACAGCCGCGGCCGCTGCCCGTAGAAGGCCTTGATGATCTCCTTCGCGGCGACGGACGTGACGTGGTTCGCGCGCGACGCCCAGTCGACGATCTTCTCGGGGTGGCCCAGCCCGAAGCTGCCGCCGGGGAAGGCTGCTGCGTCGTGGCCCATGTCGGTGGCCGCGGTCGCGTAACCACGCAAGAGGCCCGCTGGGAGGAAGCCGCCGGCGGTGGCGTAGTTCCCGCCGTAGCCGCCGTTTCCTCCATGGTCGAGCTTGCCGTTCCATCCGGAGGCCGGCATCCAGACCTGGAAGTTGATCAGCGAGTCGCTGGTCGGTCGCGACACGCCCAGCACCTGGCAGAACGCCGGCACGTTGACCGACGCCGTCGAGCCCGGCCTGACGACCGGACCGGCGGGATGCGATACCGCGGAAACCACCGAGCTGTTGTTCGGCAGCTGCAGCCCTGTGAGGGATTCACAGCTGGCCGCGCGGACGGGATGCGCGGCGAAAGCGAGCGCCACGATGCAGAGAGAAAGGACGAAGCGGACGCGCATTGGACCTCCATGGTGAAGTGATTGAAGGCGGAGTCAGGCGATCATCAAACGAAGCGCCGCAGCTACTCCCGCGGCAGCTCCTGCACATCCCCGTTGCCCGGGTACGTCAACCACGTCCCCTGCAGCGGCTGCTGCTCGATCGGCGGCTGGCGATAGTCGCAGACTCCGGTGGGGAAGATCGCCTGGAGCTGGGCGAGCTGCGTGGAAGCGAGCCCGTTGGCGTAGTCGCGCGCGTCGATCGGCTTGAGCGCGCACTTCACGTGTTCGGCCGTCCACGGCTCGCCGGCGACGATGCGCGGCCTCGCGTAGTAGGGGAAGAGCTGCGCGCAGCGGGTCATGTCCGTGATCCGCTCCAGGCTCGCCGTGTAGCAGGAATCGACGAGATCGGCGGGCTTGTTGCGCACGACCTTCTCCCGTGC
>DASREU010000272.1:0-8953 GCA_035651935.1 Myxococcales bacterium
CAGCTACGATGCGGTGCGCGCGTACCTCTGGGTGGGGATGATGCCGGAGCGAGACGCGCGGCTGGACGGGATCGGCAAGGGCCTCTTCCGCGCCTTCGACAGCAGCGGAACGGTGCCGGAGCGCATCGACGCGCACTCCCTCGCCGTGCGCGGCACCGCCCCGCCGGGATTCTATGCGGCGCTGCTGCCGCTCGCGCCGCAGGAGATGCGGCCGGCGCTGGAAGGTCATCTCCTCGGCGCGCGCAACAAGGACGGCCTCTATGGGAGCCCGGCCGCGTACTACGACCAGAACCTGATCCTCTTCGCACAGGGCTTTGCCGAATCGCGCTACCGCTTCGGCAGCGACGGGACGCTTCTGCCCGCATGGGAGACCCGATGTCTCGGACGCGCGCGCTGATCGCGGTCTTCACGCTCGCGTCGGCCGCCCTCGCCGACGATCTGGTGAGCGGCCTGGTCCGCAACGCCTGGTACTGGCAGGCGCGCGCCCGATCCGACAAGGCCGAGGACGCGTGGAAGCAGGTGCTGGAGGCGGCGCCCGAGAATCCGGAGGCGCTCGCGGCCGTCGGCGGCTTCAGCGCCCGCGCCGGCCGCATGGAGCAGGCGCGCCAGTTCCTCGCCCGCCTGGAGAAGGCGAGCCCGGGTCATCCCGACGTCCCGGTGCTGCGGCGCGAGATCGAGCTGGGCCCGCGGTTCGGCGCCCTGCTCGCGCAGGCGCGCAAGCTGGTCCATGAAAGCCACGTGGCCGAAGGAGCCGCGAAGTACCGCGAGCTGTTCGGCGCGGCCGGTCCGCCCGGCGATCTCGCTCTCGAGTACTACCAGTCCATCAGCGGCACGCCGGGGGGATGGCAGGAGGCGCGCGACGGCCTGCGCAGGATGGCGCGCCGCGCGCCGCATGAGGTCCGGTACAAGCTCGCGCTGGCGAAGCTGCTCACTTACCGCGAGGAGACGCGGCGCGAAGGCATCGGGATGCTCGCGGCGCTCTCGAAGGACTCCACCGTCGGCAAGGACGCCTCGTCGAGCCTGCGCCAGGCGCTGCTCTGGCTCTCCCCGTCGGAGCGGGACGCGCCGCTCTTCCGGGAGTGGCTGAAGGCGCACCCGGGCGACACCGAGATGGCGAAGCGCCTCGACCGCGCCCGCAAGGCGTCCACCGTCCGCGAAGGTTTTGCGGCCCTCGATCGCGGAGACGTCCGCGAGGCCCAGCGGCTGTTCGACAGCGCGGGCAACGATCCCGACGCGGTGCGAGGGCGGGCGCTGATCGCCTCGCGCCGCGTCGCGCTGGCGAAGAAGGCCGGGTTCGCCGCCCTCGACCGCGGCGATCTCGCCGGCGCCCAGTCGTACTTCGAGTCCATCCCCCAGGACGCCGACGCGCGCCTCGGTCTGGCGCTGATCGCCCAGAAGCAGGCGGCGGAGGCGCAGCGCCAGGAGGACTTCCCGCGCGCGAGGGAACTGCTCGAGCGCGCCCGCAAGCTGGTTCCCGACCGACGGGACGTCTGGGAAGCGCAGCTCCGGAGCGTGCAGTTCTGGTCGCGGATGCACGATGCCAAGGTCGCGCGCGCGGAGGGGCGCGGCCGCGATGCCGAGGCCGCCCTGCGCGCGGCGCTCGAGAACCCCGCTCCCAGGGAGCGGTGGCAGGCGGATCTCGCGCTGGCCAACCTGCTCCTCGAGGAGGGACGGCGGAGCGAGGCGGAGGCGCACCTGCGCGACGTCCTCGGCGTGGTCCCGAACCAGCCCGAAGCCCTGCGCGCCCTGGCCGGGCTCCTCGTGCAGCAAGGCCGGTTCGAAGAAGCGATCCCGGTGAACACGCGCCTCGCGCAGATCTCGCCGCAGGCCGCCTTCCGGCCCGGCTGGTTGCAGGCGGAGATGCTCCGGAGCGCCGCCGCCCGCAGCCGGCAGGAGCGCCAGTTCACCCGCGCCCGCGAGCAGCTGCAACAGGCGCGGCGAGCGGATCCGTCGGATCTCTGGGTCCTGCACGATCTGGCGAACGTCCTCCTCCAGCTCGGCGACGTCGGCGAAGCCCAGGGCGTCGTCTCCGAGCTGCTGCGCGTCGCGCCCGATCTTCCCGAAGCCAGGGTGACGCAGGCGCGGCTGCTGGTGGCGCAGCGCGAGGATGTGCAGGCGCTCGAGGTCCTCCGCTCGATTCCGGCAAAGCAGCTCGATCCGGCGGCGTCGGGGCTGCGGCGGCAACTCGAGCTCCAGATCAGGATCCCGCAGCTCCTCCAGCTCGCGTCGTCGGGGCGCCGCGCCGAGGCGGTGCGCGAGCTCACCGCGCTCGAGCGCGAGGCGCAGAAGCGGCCCGAGCTGGCGGCCCAGATCGCGGTCGCCTGGGCCAGGATGGGCGAGACGGCGCGCGCGGTGGGGCTGATGCGCGAGGCGATGGCCCGGAGCCCCGAAGGAACGCGTGGCGCGCGCCTGGAGCTGGCCTCGACGCTGCTCGACGCCGGCGACGACGCCTTCCTCGGGGAGATCCTCCGCGGGCTGGAGCGCGATCCCTCGCTGGATGCCACCGAGCGGCGCTCGCTCGGCGACTTGCGCGTCGCGCACGCCGTCCGGGTCGCCGACCGGGAGCGCGGCAGAGGAGATCTGCGCGCCGCCGAAAGCGCCCTCGCCGAGGCGCTGCGCGACTACCCCCGCGACGCGCGCCTCCTGGCCGCGCTCGCTCGCGCGCGCGAGCAGGAGGGCGAGACCCGGTCCGCGCACGCCCTCTACCTCGACGTGCTCGCGGCGCGCCCCGAAGATCCCGATGCCTTGCGCGGCGCGGTGGACACTGCACTCGCGCTCGGAGACCTCTCCGAGGCGCGAACCCTGGTGCGGGCGGGCCTTTCGCGCCACCCGGACGATCCGCACATCCACCAGCTCGCGGCGCACCTCGCCGAGCGCGAAGGCGACGACGGCGAGGCGATGGGCGAGCTCCGGCGCGCATCGGCCCTGGCGCGCAACGAGGTGGTGCGCACCGCCCCTGCCGGCCAGGAAGGCGTCGGCCGCGGAGCTCCCGCGGAAGGCGCGCCCAGGGCGGCGGCGCAGGAAGACACGGAAGCGCTCCGGACCGGGATCGCCCGCGACATGCAGCGCATCGACAACCGCCACCGCCCGGCGCTGGGCGGCGGCTTCGAATTCCGGCAGCGGCAGGGCGAAGCGGGCATGAGCGCCTTGACCGAGCTTCGCGGCGGCCCCACCGTCGAGGTGCCGGTCGCGTTCACCGGCCGCCTCACGTTGCGGATCGAGGAAGTGCAGGCCGACGCCGGCAACGTCGCGGCGACGGCGCTCCCCCGTTTCGGCACCGGAGCGCTGGTGCCCGCCGGAGCGCAGCGCGCGCTCGGCACCGAGCTGCACGCCACGTACGAGAGCCGGCACCTGGTGGCCGACATCGGCACCACGCCGCTCGGGTTTCCCGTGTTCGCGCCGGTCGGCGGAGTGCGGGTGCGGGGCAGCGTCGGCCCGCTGTTCATCTCCGCCGGAGCTGCGAGCCGCAGCGTCAACGAGAGCTTCGTCTCCATGGCGGCGGCGACGGACCCCGCCACCGGAAGGCACTGGGGCGGCGTCCTCCTCCAGGGAGGGAGGCTCGATCTCTCGCTGGTCGGCCACGCGGGCTCCGTCTATGCCTACGGCGAGGCGGGGAGGCTGATCGGCCTGAGCGTGCAGGCCAACAGGAGGTTCGCGGCAGGCGCAGGCGCGGAGCTGATCCTCGGCCGGGGAGATCTCGGAGATCTCCGGATCGGCCCGGCCGCCACGGTGCTGGCGTTCGACAACAACGAGCGGTTCTTCACCTTCGGCCACGGCGGCTACTTCAGCCCGCAGCGGTTCGTCCACGGCGGCGCGATCGTTCGCTGGCAGCGCGGGGGAGGAGGGCTGCGCTGGGACTTCTCGGCGGAGCCCGGCTACGACTACTACCAGGAGGCGCACGCCCCCATCTTCCCGCTGGATCCCGACGGGGCGTTCTACCCGGGGAAGACGGAGGACGGGTTCTCCTTCACCGGGCGCGCCTTCATCGGGGTGGGTGTGGGCGACCGATTCGAGCTGGGCTTTTCCGGTGGCGTGCAGCGGGCGCCTGAATTCCAGGAGGTTCGCGCCGGCATCGTCCTGCGCGCCGTCACCTTCTGACCCGATCGGGAACCCGCCGGGGTCCATCCGCATCCGATGGACGTGCGCGCTCTCTTCGCAGCGCTCTGCGCGACCGCCTGCGTAGGCGGCGTCTCGCCCGCGCAGTGCGCCATCGACGGCGATTGCGGCGGCGGCGCGTTCTGTTCGCAAGGGACCTGCATCGAGGGCACGCGCACCTGCCCCGTCCTGCAGCCCACGTTCTCCAGCATCAACTCGCATTTCCTGCAGGTCGGTTGCGGCGTCGGGCAGATCACCTGCCACGCCGCCGACTCGGCGTCGGTGAACAGCGGCCCGAGCTTCGCCGGCCACCCTTGGGCGACGCTGGTCAATGCGCCCGCGGCCAATCGATTGGGCACGGCGCGCGGGCTCCTCCTGGTGAAGCCGGGCGATCCGGCGAGCTCGTTCTTGATCACCAAGCTGCGTCTGACGTCGGCCCTGGATCCGGCGTACGGGACCGGCCAGCCGGCATCATCGCCGGGTTCGACGTGCGCCGAGGCGCTGGCGACGATCGAGCAATGGATCCAGAGCGGCGCCCTGGACAACTGAGATGGCTCATTTCTCCCGACGGTTGGTGATTCGCACGGCCGCGCTCGCTCCACTCGCCGCAAGGATCGGCTGCGTCCGGCGGATCTCGCCGAACCGCGAGGTGGCGGTTGCCGCGGAAATCGAAGGAGACTTGACCATCCCCCTGGCGCAGGCTCCCGAGCTGGGCAACGCGGGCGGCGCGATCGTCGCCCGGCCCCTCGGCTCGGCGAGCAGAGTGCTGGTGGCAAACAGCGGCACCGGCTATCTCGCGTTGAGCGCGCGATGTCCACATGAAGGCTGCGACGTGGCCTGGGTCGCCGAGGACCGGCAGGCCGAATGTCCCTGCCATGGCTCGCGTTTCGCCGGCGACGGCACCGTCCTCAATCCACCGGCGCAGGCCGATCTCGCCGTCTTTCCCGCCGAGGTGGATGGGCAGGGCAACGTCGTCGTGCATCTCTTCGCAGGCGAGGGCGCATTGAAGGACACTCGCGTGCGAGGCGGCCAGGTCGCGATCTCGATCAGCGATTTTCCAGCGCTCGCGAACGTCGGCGGCATCGTCGCAGGGAGGCCGAACGGGTTTCCCTCGCCGTTGCTCGTCGCCCGCATCGCGACCGGAACGGGACCGGACGCGATTGCAGCCGTCAACGGGATTTGCACCCACCTCGGCTGCACCGTCCTCCCCGGGGCGGGATCCCTGCAGTGCCCGTGTCACGACTCCAGATTCGATCTTGCGGGCAACTTCCTGCAGGGTCCCGCGGGGACCAGCCTTCTGCGCTACGCCGCCGATTTCGACGGCACCACCGTCACCGTCTCGACGGCGCTGCGCTCCTGACCAATTACTGGGGTTGGTTCTGGCCGCGGATCTCGCCCGCGGGATTCGAGGCGGTGTGGATGTTCGTGTACGTGGCGCCCGCGCGCATGGCCGCGAGCATGGAGTCCAGGCTGCCTGCGGTGATGGTCTGGTTCGCCGTGCTTCCCGCCTTCACGTCGGCAGCGGTGAACGAGCCGCTGAAAGTCCCCGACGTCGCGGCGGGGACCGTGAATGGAACGACCACCCCGCCGGCCTCGCTGGCGATGCCGACGTGGATATGTCCCGCCGTCGCGTTCCCGGAGAGTCCCGTGAAGGTGACGGTGTAGTTCACCGTTGTTCCATTCACCGTGTACGTCGCGGTTCCGGCGCCCGCGGCGTTCGGATGGGGCGGCGTCGGGGTCTCATTCGCACCGCTGAGCGTCGCTGCGAAATGCGTTGCGGGACTGGATGAACCTCCGCACGCCGCGAGCGCAAAGGTCGCGGCGATCAAGCTCGTCTTCAGCATGGATCCTCCTCAGGGGACGAACCGCCTCGGGGCGTTAGATTCCGCGCACCGGCGGAGGTTCCCGAGGAATCAAGGGCGGTTCCAGCGTGACCGGATTCCACTTGCTCCGCTGGAACCGCCCTCCCCGGAAAAGGGACCTGCTTCCTGCGCTCAGCGCAGGCTCGGCCCGGTGACGGCGCCCTGCCGATTTCTCGCCGTCCAGTCCGCCAGGCGCTGGTCGAGGATGTCGAGCGGCATCGCACCCCCGCCCAGGACCTCGTCATGGAAGGCGCGGATGTCGAACCGCGGGCCGAGCTCCTTCCTGGCCCGGTCGCGCAGCTCGAGGATCTTCAGCTGCCCGATCTTGTATCCGAGCGCCTGCGCCGGCCAGGCCATGTACCGATCGGTCTCGCTCTGCACCGTGGGCTCGTCGAGGCCCGAGTTGGCGTGGAAGTAATCGATCACCTGGGCGCGCGACCATTTCTTGTAATGGAACCCCGTATCCACCACCAGCCGGATGGCGCGCAGCAGGTCGTCCTGGAGGTGGCCGTAGAGGCTGTACGGATCCTGGAAGAAGCCCGCGTCCTCGCCGAGCCGCTCGGAGTAGAGGCCCCAGCCCTCGATGAACGCGATGTAGAACGCGTGCTGCCGGAACTTCGGCAACGTGGGCAGCTCCTGGGCGATCGAGAGCTGCAGGTGATGGCCGGGCACGCCCTCGTGGTAGGCGGTGGTCTCGATGTCGAGCGTGGTCCGCTTCTCGAACTGGCCGGTGTTGACCATCACGTGCCCCGGCCGCTTTCCGTCGGGCGTTCCGTTCACGTACTGCGCGCCGGACGCCTCCTTCTCCCGGTACTCCTCGACCGGCATCACTTCCACCTTCGCCTTCGGCAGCCGGCCGAAGTACTGCGGCAGCTTCGCCCACATCTGATCGATGTACTTGCGGTACAGCTCGAGCATCTGCTCGCGCGACGCGGGGTGGAGCTTCGGGTTCTTCGCGATCGCCGCGTCGAACGACTTGAGGTCCTCGTACCCGAGCTTCTTCGCGATCTTCAGCATCAGCGCGCGATCGCGGGCCACCTCGCGCAGGCCGATCTGGTGGATCTCCTCCGGCTGCATCCTGGTGGTGGTGGCCTGCTCGACGGCGTAGGCGTATCGATCCTTCCCTTCCGGCAGCGCCCAGATCCCGGGCTCCGCCCGCCCTTGCGGTGCGTACTCCTCCTGCACGAATCTGGTGAAGGCCTGGTACGCCGGCTTCACTCCGTCGCGCACCGCCGCCAGCATCTGCTCCCGGATCCGCGCCTTGTCGGCCTCCGCGAAGCCCGCGGGGATCTTCTTCGCCGGCGCGAAGAACGGGTTGTCCTCCGGCGCGGTCTCGCCGATCTTCGCCGACTGCCTCGCCACCTGCTCGAGCAGGATCCGCGGCGGCATCAGCTTGTCCGCCATGCCCTTGCGCATCAGGTCCGTGGTCTGCGCGAAGGCGACCGGAAGCTTCTGCAGGCGCGCGATGTAGTCGTCGTAGTCCTTCACAGTCTCGAACGAGAGCAGCGAGACGATCTGCGGCGCCTGGATGTGGATGCCGCCGAACTGGGTGACGGGCATCTCCCAGTCCTTGAAGCGGACGCCCGCGAGGTCCAGCTCCATCTCCCGGACCATCAGCGCCTTGTTCAGCGCCTCCTGCTCGGGGAACCCGGAGACGTCGATGGCCTTGAAGCGGGCGAGGAACTGCCGCTCGACCTCCAGCTCGGCGAGGATCGCCTTCTCCGACCGGTCGGAGAGCTTGTCGTTGTAGCGCTTGTCGCCGAGTACCGAGGCGTACTCAGGATGCGTCCGCATCGTGTATTCCCACTGCTCGTCGAGGAGATCCGAGAGCTGCTTGCGGCGGGCCTGCAGATCCTGCGGGGTGGCCTGCGCGACCAGGACGGCAAAGAGCAGGGGGAGATGCGTCATCCGTTCCGGTACGCAGCCGGCCGCCCGGCATTTCACCGGGTTCACACACCGCCGCGCAGTGCTCACTTAAAACTGGAGTTTCGCAACAGAACGTCTATGGGTGGCGGGCAAGCGCGATCCTCGCGCCGAAAGAGAGGACCGAATGATCTGGAAGTTCGTTTCCGCGGTGACGCTCGGCGCGGCGCTGCTGGCCAGCGCGCCGGCGCAGGCCGCTTCGTGCAAGAAGGATTCTGATTGCAGCGCCGGACACGTTTGCTCGAGCGGCACGTGCGTGAAGCGCGCCTCGCGCGCTGCTTCGGACGCGGCGAAGTCGGTGGCGCCCACCGACGAGTCCACGGCCGGGACCAAGCGCACGCCGTACATCGGCTGGGCGGGCCTGGGCATCTACAGCATCGGCCAGAGCGTCACTATCGGCGGCTTCAGTGTCTCTGGCAGCTCCGGGTACTTCGGCGTGCACGCCGGCGGCGCCGCGAACCTGCTCAGCCTCGCCCCCGACCTGCCGCTGGTCGGCTGGGGCGACATCGCGCTGACCCTGGGCAGCGACCTCACCTTCCCGATCGCGGTCGGCGCGGGCGTTCGCTACGACAAGGCCGGTCCGGTCCAGCTGCTCGGCGGCCTCGGCTTCGCGCTCCTCCCCAACACCATCGGCGGCGCGCCCACTCCGGTCGGCGTGCGGATCATGGGCATGGTGCTCTACCCGATTCCACAGCTGATGCCGAACCTGTCCGCGCAGGCGCAGATCTCGTACGACATCCTCAACAACGGCTTCCACCTCTTCGCGTTCACGGTGGGCGCCGGCTACGCGCTGTAGATCGGGCTGAGAGCGGTTCTTCCGGCGCGCCCGCGTGAAGCTTCGCGGGCGCGCTTCTTCTTACTCCGCGGTCGCCATCTCGGGATTGATCCCGCCGAGCCACGACTGCGCGATGGTGGGCAGCGGCTCCGGCGGAAGCAGGCGCGGCGGAATGGCCAGGGGCGGCGGCAGCGGGCACTGTGTGCAGGGGCCGCGCAGAGGGATGACCAGGTGTTGCCCCAGCCGCAGCAGCGAGCGCGCCTGCATCCGGTTCACCTTCCGGATCGCCACCACGCTG
>DASREU010000273.1:0-2831 GCA_035651935.1 Myxococcales bacterium
CCGCACCCGCGCGATGTCGCGGCGCAGGTCGCGCCACGCGTACACCCGCGGGTTCCAGGTGAGGAGGAACGTGCCCAGCCTACGCCTTGTGCGGGTACCCGAGGTGCGACAGGACCTTCGTCATCTCCTCGATCGCGCCGGGATCCTCGATGGTGGGCGGCATCGCGTACTCGATGCCGTCGGCGATCTTCCGGATCGTCCCCCGCAGGATCTTTCCCGACCGCGTCTTCGGCAGCTTCGGCACCACCGCCGCCTGCTTGAAGAAAGCCACCGGCCCGATCCGCTCGCGCACGAGGTTGCAGAGCTCCTGCACCACCTCCTTCTCCTCGCGCTGCACGCCCGCCTTGAGCACGACGAAGCCCACCGGGACCTCGCCCTTGAGCTGGTCGTTCACGCCGACCACCGCGCACTCCGCGACGTCCTTGTGCGAGGCGAGGATCTCCTCCATCTGCCCGGTCGAGAGACGGTGGCCGGCGACGTTGATCACGTCGTCGATGCGGCCCATGATCGACAGGTATCCGTCCTTGTCGAAGAACCCGCCGTCGCCCGTCAGGTAGTACCCGGGATACCGCATGAGATACGCGCGCTCGAAGGTCGCGTCATCCTGGTAGAGCGTGGTCAGGCATCCGGGCGGGAGCGGCAGCTTCACGGCGATGGCGCCGTTCTGTCCCTGCGGCGCGTCGCTGCCGGCATCATCCAGCACGCGCACGTCATATCCGGGCATCGGCTTCGTCGCCGACCCGGGCTTCACCGGGAATTCCTCGATCCCGAGCGGGTTCCCCGCCACCGCCCAGCCGGTCTCCGTCTGCCACCAGTGATCGACGACGGGGATGCGCAGCTTCTGCTGCGCCCACTGCAGCGTCTCCGGATCGCAGCGCTCGCCGGCGAGGAAGAGCGCGCGCAGCGTCTTCGTCGGCTGCCACTTCTGGATGAACTTCCCCTCCGGGTCCTCGCGGCGGATGGCCCGGAACGCGGTGGGCGCCGTGAACAGCGTCTGCACGCCATGCGTCGCGATCACCCGCCAGAACGCGCCCGCATCCGGCGTGCCCACCGGCTTGCCTTCGAAGAGGATGGTGGTGTTCCCGTTCAGCAGCGGCGCGTACACGATGTACGAGTGTCCAACCACCCAGCCGATGTCGCTCGCCGCCCAGTACGGCTCGCCGGGCTTCGCGTTGTACAGCGCGCCCATGCTGTACTTGAGCGCAACCGCGTGCCCGCCGTTGTCGCGCACGATGCCCTTCGGGCGCCCGGTCGTGCCGCTCGTGTACAGCACGTAGAGCGGATCGGTCGCCTTCACGGCCACGCAGGCAGCGGGCTCCACGCCCGAGACCGCTTCCTCCCAGTCCACGTCCCGGCCCTTCTGCAGCTCAGCCCTCGCCTGCGGGCGCTGGAAGACGACCACCTTGTCCGGCTTGTGCTTCGAGAGCTGGATGGCCTTGTCCACCATCGGCTTGTACGGAACCGTCCTGCCCGCCTCGAGGCCGCAGGACCCGCAGACGATCGCCTTCGGCGTCGCATGCTCGATGCGCGCGGCGAGCTCGTGCGCGGCGAATCCGCCGAAGACCACGGAGTGCACCGCGCCCAGCCGCGCGCAGGCGAGCATCGCGATCACCGCCTGCGGGATCATCGGCATGTAGATGACGACGCGATCGCCCTTCCCGACCCCGAGCTTCCGCAGCGCGCCCGCGAACCGCGCGGTCTCCTCGAGCAGCTCGCGGTACGTGTACTTCGCGGTCTGTCCGGCGACGGCGCTGTCCCAGATCAGCGCCAGCTGATCGGCGCGGCCCGACTCCACGTGCACGTCGAGCGCGTTGTCGCAGGTGTTCAGCTCTCCGCCCTGGAACCAGTTCGGGTGCTTGACGTCCTTGCGGTCGAGCACGCGATCCCAGCTCTTGCGCCAGCGCAGCGCGCGGGCAGCGTCGCCCCAGAATCCTTCCGGATCCTGCAGCGAGCGCCGGAACACCTCGTCGAAACGGCCCATGAGTCCTCCGTAGGGGGACCCACTTTGGTCGTCCGCAGAGCGCGAATCAAGCGCCCGGGTCCTCGCGGCGCTTTGACGCACCCGCCGAAAACCGTGCGCCCGCCCGGATGTCCGCGAAACCGATGCGGGGTACCCGCCGAATCGCCCGTGTCTGACCCCCGGCGCAGGCCTTGCACACGGATGTTGCAGCCCACGGGAGGTCCGCCATGAACGGACAAGGTCACTGGCTGTCGATCGCGGTGTTGCTGGTGGCGATTTCGCCGATCGTCGCGCTCTGGCTGACGGGGTGGATCGCGGACCGGAAGTACCGGGTGGAGCAGCGCCATGTCCGCTGCCGCGTTCACGGCAACGAGGTCGTCCAGTGCACCGTGGTCCGCGATGCCGCGACCAGCGAGCCCATCGGCATCCGCAGCTGCTCGGCGCATGCGAATCCGGAAGACGTCCGCTGCGACCGCAATTGCCTGCCTGTGTTTGCGCACCCTGCCCGCTAGCCGGGATCTGTCGCAGGCACGACGGAACGCAGCACCGGCAGCGTGCCGCGCCCTGACCGGCGTCGCACGCTTGCCGGATGGCGAACCTGGAATCCCTGGCAGCGCGCGACGAAAGGCGCGATCCGCGTGGTGGTCGAGTCCCCGCGCCGATGCGGCGTGAAGCTCAAGTACGACGCGAAGGTGGGCGCGTTCGTCTACGGGCGGGCATTGCCTCTCGGACTGACGTACCCCCACGACTCGGGCTTCGTCCCGGGCACGAAGGCGGAAGACGGCGATCCGCTCGACGCGCTGGTGATCTCGGATGCGCCGGTCTATCCCGGCGTGGTGATCGCCTGCCGCCCGTTCTCGCAGAAGGATGC
>DASREU010000274.1:0-2333 GCA_035651935.1 Myxococcales bacterium
CCTTGTACAACCGGCGCGAGGACATCGACGCGCTGGTCCGTGGCCTCCACCGGGTCCGGGAGATCTTCGGATGAGCGAAGGGCTGCGCGATCTCTACCAGGAGGTGGTCCTCGACCACGGCCGCAAGCCGCGCAACTTCCGCAAGCCGGAGGGAGCGAACCGGCGCGCCGAAGGGGTGAACCCGCTCTGCGGCGACCAGATCACGGTGTACCTGACCCTCGTGGGCGACAGGATCGAGGACATCGGCTTCGAAGGAGTGGGCTGCGCCATCTCCAAGGCTTCCGCCTCGATGATGACCGGCGCGGTGAAGAACCGGACCCGCGCGGAAGTCGAAGCGCTGTTCGAGCAGGTCCACGCCATGCTCACCGAAGGGCCCGACAAGGTGGATCTGGGGAAGCTGGGCAAGATCTCCGCGCTGTCCGGCGTCTGGGAGTTCCCGGCGCGGGTGAAGTGCGCCAGCCTCGCCTGGCACACGCTGCGCTCCGCCCTCGACGGAGCCTCGACCCCGGTTTCGACGGAGTGAGATCGTGATCCTCGATCCCGAGCGGCGCGGCCCCATCGTCCTTGCCCGCGACTGTGCGGCGACGCGGATCCCCAGCGGCGAGCCCGCGCTCCTTCCCGCGGGGAGCGAGGTGCAGATCACGCAGGCGCTGGGCGACCATTTCACCGTGACCACGCCGGAAGGTGGCCTGTTCCGCGTCTCCGGCAGGGACGCCGATGCGCTCGGCGAGGTGCCGTCGGCGGCCGCGGCGCCGAGCGAAGGCCCGTTCGAAGAGGAGCGGGTGTGGAACGAGCTCCGGACCGTGTTCGATCCGGAGATCCCGGTCAATCTCGTCGACCTCGGCCTGATCTACGCCTGCCGGGCGTTGCCCTTGCCCGACGGAGGACGGCGGGTGGAGATCGAGATGTCCATGACCGCTCCCGGCTGCGGGATGGGCGACGTGTTGAAGGAGGACGTCCGGCGCAAGGTCCAGGCGGTCCCCGGAGTGCGCGAAGTGAGCGTCGAGGTGGTGTGGGACCCGCCCTGGGACCCGAGCCGGATGTCCGACGCGGCCCGCCTCCAGCTCGGGTGGATGTAGGCGCCGCATCGGTTTCGCCGAGGAGGCGCTTGCGCGCGCTTCGAAGTGCCTGCCGCGCGCGGGAATCCTCCGCTCTCGCAAGGCATCCGGTTCGACACACGGCGCCAGCGAAGCGCGGTTGCGCCGGGGTGGAAGCGGTTCTTCGAAGGAGGAAGCCATGGTCAAGGTCGCCCTGCTCGTCCGTCTGCGCGCCAAGCCCGGGAAGGAAGCGGAGGTGGCGAAGTTCCTCGCTGGAGCTCTCCCCGCGGCCCAGAGCGAGACGCAGACGCCGGTCTGGTTTGCGCTGCGCTTCGGACCCGCGGAGTTCGGGATCTTCGACGCCTTTCCCGACGAGAACGGGCGCAAGGCGCACCTCTCCGGTCCGATCGCCGCCGCCCTGATGAAGAACGCCAAGGAGCTGCTCGCCGAGCCTCCGAAGATCGAACAGGTGGACCTGCTGGCGGCGAAGGTCGTCGCCTGAAGTGAAGGTCCTCGCCATCTGCGGCAGCCTGAGGGCGCAGTCTTCGAACGCCGCGCTGCTTCGGGCGGCGCGCGCGTTCGCGCCGCCGGAGATGGAGATCGTCTTCTACGACGGTCTGGGCGATCTCCCGCACTTCAATCCGGATCTCGACCAGGAGGGACAGCCGGCGCCGCCCGCGGTCGCGAGGCTGCGCTCGCTGATCTCCGCCTCCGATGGCCTGGTCATCTCCACGCCCGAATACGCCCACGGCGTGCCGGGCGCCCTGAAGAACGCGCTGGACTGGCTGGTCTCGTACCCGGACTTCGCCGGAAAGCCGGTCCTCCTGGTCAACGCGTCCGCCGCGGGCGGAGAGTGGGCGCAGCAGTCGATCGCCGAGACGCTGACCACGATGTCGGCGCGGGTCGCCAGCTGCTCGCTGCGCGCGCCGTTCCTGCGCCGCAAGCTGGACGCACGCGGCAACCTCTCCGACCGGGACGCCGAGCGGCTCCTCGAGGCGACGCTGGCCTCGTTTGCGGACGTCATCCGCAATTCTCCATAGGACGCGCGCACCGCGGCCGAGCCCGGCGACACAACTCCACGTACGAGCGCCACGGGAGTCGCGCGGACCGGCGCCCGTCTGTTGCGTTCATGCGTTCGCGTCGCCAGCGTCGCTTCACACTGAGCGCGGAAGCGCGCAGCCGCGGATGGCGGCAGAGGAGAGAGAAGATGAGCTGGAAAGGGACTTTGATCGCCGTCGGCACGGCAGTGCTGTTCGGCGCGGGCGCCGCCGTGGCGCAGACCGGCGGCGGTTCGAG
>DASREU010000275.1:0-2058 GCA_035651935.1 Myxococcales bacterium
AGCAGCGGCCGCGCCAGCATGTCGCCCATCACCGCCAGCGGCACCTCCAGGCGCTCCGGGTGGACCGGCGAGAAGTAGTAGCCGTGGTCGCGGGTGGTGACGCCGTTCAGCGAGCCGCCGCAGTCCTCCACCAGCGCGTTCATCGCCCGCCCCTCCGGGTAGCCCTCGCAGCCGCGGAAGAACAGGTGCTCGAGGAAATGGGAGACGCCGTTCAGCGCCGGGTCTTCGTGCCGCGATCCGGCGCGGACATAGGCGGCGATCATCCCGGTGTGCAGGTGCGGCAGCTCTACCGTCACCACGCGCAAACCGTTGCTCAGGACGCTTTTCTGGGCCGGGTCGGTCATCGAGGGCGGCGGAGGATATGCGGCGACCTAGGCGGTTGCAATCGCCCTGGCGTGCGCCTGTTCCAGGAGCGGGCTGGCCGGCAGCCGGAGGGTGAAAGCGGTCCCTCGCCCGGGCTTGCTCTCGCAGGAGAGCTGGCCGCCGTGCTCCTGCGCGATCTCCTGCGCCATGGCGAGCCCGAGCCCGGTGCCCCGCTCCTTGGTGGTGAAGAATGGGTCGAAGATCCGCGCCAGCCGGCCCTCCGGGATCCCGGGACCGGAGTCGCGCACCTCGATCTCGACTGCGTTCTCCCTGCCCCGGGTGGTGACCGAGAGCGCGCCTCCGGAGCCCATCGCCTCCCGCGCGTTGCGGAGAAGGTTGAGGAGCAGCTGCCGCAGTTGCGCCACGTCGGCGAGCACCCGTGGCAGCTCCGGGGCGAGCGACAGCGTCACCTCGACGCCGGCGGCGTCGAGCTCGGGACGGACGAACTCCAGCAGATCGCGCACCGTCTCGTTGAGGTCGGCGCGCTGGAGCTGCGGCTTGGGCAGCCGGGCGAATCGCAGGTAGTCCTCGGTGATCGCCGTCAGGCGGTCCACCTCGCGCACGATCGCGTCGCACAGCTCCCTCGCTTCCGGAGCGCGCTCCCCCAGCTCCTCCGCGTTGAGGGAGATGGAGGAGAGCGGGTTGCGGATCTCGTGCGTGATCTGCGCCGCGATGCGCCCGATCGCGGCCAGCCGCTCCGAGCGGAGCAGGGCTTCTCCCTGCGCCCGCAGCTCCCGCTCGCGCGCGGCGAGCCGCTGCGCCATGGCGTTGAATTCGCGGGCGAGCACGGCCAGCTCGTCGCCGCCCTGCTCGGGCACGGCGACCGTCTCCGGGCTGCCACGGCCCAGCCGCTGGGCCGCCTCGGTGAGGCTGCGGATGGGGCGCAGCGCGCGCTGCGAGACCCACATCACCAGGAGGCCGACGAGCAGCGCGACCCCGGAGAGAGCGAGCATCGCCCAGCGCGCGGCGCGCTCCTGCTTCTCCGCCTCGTCGACGGCCTGGTTCATCTGATCCTGGAGCACCTGTCCGAGCGCGCGCACCTCCACGTCGACGCGGCGCTGCGCGGTCTTCAGCGTCGCGATCGCGTCGGCCAGCGAGGGATCGTCGGTCGCAGCCCGGGCAATCCGCCCCAGCGACGGGGTGAGCGCGGCGGCGGCCTTTTCTTCGTCGGCGACGCGGGCAGCGACGAAGTTGAGCCGCGCGCCGACGCGGTCCAGGACGTCGCGATCGGTCGCGGTCTGCTGCGCCGCGGCGAGCAGCTTCTGGGCGCTGTCCAGCCGCTCGCCGACGACCTTGGTGAAGTTGCGGTCGACGGCGATCAGGTTCCTGCGAATCTCGGGGTTGGCCTCGTCCAGCAGCCGATCCGTGCTCCGCTCGCGCTCCTTGTGGAACGCCTCCAGGTTCGAAACCGCGCTCTTGAGCGGCAGGTAGGGTCGGGAAATGAGCGACAACCCCAGGCCGATGCGCTGCAGCTTCGCCACGCCGTACGCGGAGACCGCGGCGCTGCAAGCCAGCACCGCCACGAACCCGAGAAAGACTTTAGTGGCGATGGAGAGGCGCATCGATCTACATTCTAGCGCCCATGCGCCGGGTCCTGCCCTTTCTTGCGTTGGCCGCAGCCTGTGGCGGCTCGGCCTTGCCGGACCGCGTCGCGGTGCTCGGGGTGGACCGGCTCTCCGGAGAGCTGACCGGCCA
>DASREU010000276.1:0-4917 GCA_035651935.1 Myxococcales bacterium
TCGACTTCCACGGCGCGCCGATCGTCGCGGGGAACCGTGAGTCGCTCTTCCTGCCGGTGGCGCTGCAGCTTCAGGCGACTCGCAACATCGCGCTCACCGTCGGCTCCGGGATCGCCGTCCAGCTGGACCCACTGGTGGGAAGCGCGTCCGACACGCTCTCTGTCCCGCTCGGGATCAGCGCCGCGTTCACCACCAGCCGCGTCGATCTCGGGGCATCCTTCGGGTTCGCCAACCTGCGCGGCTCCGGCGCGGCGAGCGGCACGGACGTCCGCACCGGCCAGGTGTTCGCGTCGCTGCGGATCTAGCGCCGCCTGGCTCCGTGCGCGCTACGGCGCGGGAGCCCACCCCGGCCACTCTGAACGGCGCGAGGCCATGCGCGCAGTTCATCCATTCGCGGCGGTCTGGCCCGCGCAGCGGGAGCGGCCTCGCCGCTTCCGACGGAATACACGCGCGTGCTGAGCGCATCTTCTCCGGTGGAAGCTGAACGAGGCCAGGACGAACCCGGGCATGGCCCGGACGCGAAAGCCTCAATACCCGCGCATCGTCGCGAAATGGAGAATCGCAATGGAGAACCGCAATTCAATGAAGAACGGACGTACCGGTCGGATCCTGCTCATGGCCTGCGGCGTCGCATTCGCAGCCGCGGTCGCGCTGCCGAAGGCCGCATACGCGGACGACGTCACGCTGCCGCCGATGCCCCCGGCCGTCCAGGTGACCAACGGGGACGTTCCCTTCCTCGTCGGGCACGCCGTCGGCACTCAGAACTACGTCTGCCTCCCGTCTGGCAGCGGCGTGGCGTTCGTCCTGTCCACGCCCGAGGCGACGTTGTCCGACGACAGTGACGAGCAGATCATCACTCACTTCTTCAGCCCGAACCCGGCCGAGCCGAACGTCAACCCGGCGGTCTCGGCCACGGGCACGATTCGCGCCACCTGGCAGTTCTCGCGCGACACGAGCTCGGTGTGGGCCCTGGCGAAGCCCGGCGACTCGGCCACGTTCGCCACCGACCCCGGTTTCGTCGCGCCGAATGCCGTCGCCTGGCTCAAGTTGACTGCGGTGGGGAATGCCGTCGGACCGAACGGAGGCGACAAGCTCGCCAATGTCACCTTCGTCCAGCGGCTGAGCACCCACGGAGGAGTGGCGCCGGCGACGGGGTGCACCTCATCGGCCGACATCGGTCACCTCGCGTTCATGCCTTACACCGCCGATTACTTCTTCTATCGGCACCCTGGAAACCAGGGCCACGGCAACTAGAACGCTGCTGAACGGCACGAAGGACCGGACCCGCAACGGTCCGGTTCTTCGTGCTTCGTCCAGGGTACGGCGGCGCCCGGCGCCGCCAACGGGTGGGACGAGGCGAGCGCCCTCTTGCTTTCCCTTGCGCGAACCGCTCGCCAGACGCAGGAGGGTGCGGCTTGCCTGCCCTGCGGGCTGCGTGCCGGCGGTTGCCGGGCGGAGGGCCCGCTCGCATGTTGCGACGGGTGAACGTGCGCGTGCCGGCAACGGTGCTGCTCGTCGGCCTGGCACTGCCGCTCAGGGCGGATCAGACGCCGCGCGCTCAGGACATCCTCGAAACGCTCAACCAGACGATCGCGTGGTACCGCCGCGTCGCCGCGCAGGCCCAGTTCGCCACCGAGCCCGCCGACGTCATCTTCGTCGATCAGAACGTCCGGCTCACACGGCAGGTCGTCTCCCTGGCCTTCGATGCGGCGCGCGCCGCCGCGGCGCTCCCGGGGGTGGAATCCAAAGATGGAGCAGCCGAGGCGCCGATCGGAAGGCGCGCCTCCGATGCGCAGGCGGCGGTGCAGACGATCCAGGGCGAGGTCAACACTCTCGAGAAGAAGGTCGCTTCCGCCAGGCCTCGCGCCCGCGGCGTGCTGGAGGCGCAACTGGCGGAGACGCGCAGCGAGCTTGCGCTGGCGCAGGCTCGCGCGCAGGCGTTCAAGAACCTGGCGGACTTCGCGGCCCAGGGCGGCGGCGGCGGCGGCCTCGTGGGACAGATCGACGAGCTCGAGCGATCCGTCCCCGAAGTCCGCGCCGCCTCCGCGGCGCAAGCGGTCCCGACGGCGCCGGCCGCACTCGCTCGAAAGCCGGGGGGTGGCGTGCTCGGTCTCTTCAGCGAGGTGTTCTCGCTCGCCCGGAAGCGGCGCGAGATCCACGAGGTGATGGTCCAGACGAACGCGCTCCGCGCACAGGGCGACAAGCTGCGCGCGCCGCTGGTCGCGGACGTGCGGGCCACCCTGCAGGAGGGCGATCGGCTCACCGCCGAACCCGACCCCAGCGATCCGCAGCTGCTCGCCGACCGCCGGAAGCGGCTCGACGAGCTCACGACCCACTTCAAGCAGACCTCCGCTGCGCTGATGCCGCTCGGAAAGGAGGCGGTGCTGCTCGACGCGGTGCGCGCCAATCTCACCCAGTGGGAGGATTCGAGCGACACCGCGGCCGACGCGGTCTACCGCAGTCTGGCGCTGCGTCTCCTGTTCCTCGCCGCAGCGGTCGCGCTGGTCGTGATCGGATCCGAGCTGTGGCGCCGCGCGACGTTCAAGTACGTCCGCGACCTGAAGCGGCGGCAGGTTTCGCTGCTCGTGCGCCGGATCGTGGTGACGGCGGCGGTGTTCATCGCGGTGATCTTTTCCTTCGTCAGCGAGCTCGGCTCATTGGCCACCTTTGCCGGATTCATCACCGCCGGTCTCGCGGTGGCGCTGCAGAACGTGATCCTCTCGGTCGCGGCATACTTCTTCCTCATCGGCAAGTACGGCCTGCGCGTGGGGGAGCGGGTGCAGATCGGAGCGGTGGTCGGCGACGTCCTCGACATCGGGCTGGTGCGGCTGCACGTGATGGAGACCGGGCCTGACGGATTGCCCACCGGGCGGGTGGTGGTCTTCTCCAACGCGGTGGTGTTCACCGGCCCCAACCTGTTCCGGCCGCTTCCCGGGACGAACTTTGCCTGGCACCAGCTCAAGCTGACGCTCGCGACCGATACCGACCGCCGGCTCGCGGAGGAACGGGTGCTGCGCGCGGTCGGTGAAGTGGTCGCTGACTACCGGACGGCGATCGAGCGCCAGCACGCGGAGATGGCGCAGACGTTCGCGATCCCGCTGCAGAGCCCCAGTCCCGAGAGCCGCCTGCGCCTGTCGGAGACGGGGCTGGAGATGGTGGTGCGGTATCCCGTGCCGCTCGACGAGGGCGCCGCCGTCGACGATCGCGTGGCTCGCGCGGTGCTGGAGGCGATCGAAGGCGAGCCGCAGCTCAAGCTGGTGGGGAGCGCCAGCGCGACGTTGCAGCCTGTCGCGCACTGACGGCAGCGACCGCGGGAACGGGTCGGCGCGCGCTCCGGCAGCTATTCGAACTTCGAGAAATCCGGCTTGCGCTTCTCGAAGAAGGCGGTGAACGCCTCGGCTGCCTCGGGCGACGAGAGACGGTCCTGGAACAGGCGGCCTTCCACCTGGATCCGCTCGACGACCGCTCCGGTCACGTGCCGCTTCATCAGCTCTTTCGTCAGCCGCAGCGATGCGGGCGGAAGCGCGGCGAGCGCGCGTCCGACGGTTCGCGCATGCTCGAGGAGCGAGGCCTCCGGCACGATCTCCGTGACCAGCCCGGCGGCGAGCGCCTTCTCCGCATCGAAGGGCCGCCCCAGCAAGAGGAGCTCCGCCGCGCGCTGGTACCCTGCGACCATGGGGAGGAGCAGGGTGGAGGCGGCCTCCGGCACGATCCCGAGCGGCACGAACGGCAGCTGGAAGCGCGTACCCGGCGCGGCGTAGACGAAGTCGCAGTGGAGCAGCATGGTGGTGCCGATGCCCACCGCCGGTCCACCGACGGCGGCGATCAGCGGCTTGCGCAGGGCGGCGATGGTGGTGAGGAACGCGATCGCCGGCGATTCGCCAGGCTGCGAGGGCCGGCGCATGAAATCGGCCAGGTCGTTGCCCGCGCAAAAGCAGTCGGGTCTTCCGTGAACGAGCACGGCGCGCACCTGGCCATCGGCGTCGGCGCGGACCAGCGCCGAAGAGAGCGCCTGGTACATCTCGGGGGTGAGCGCGTTCTTCTTTTCGGGGCGGGCCAGCTCGACGCGAAGGATGCCCTGCTCCAGCTCCGTGACGACGTTCGTGGTCATGGAATCCTCACTTTCCAGGCGCCTTCCTAGCAGATCGGCGCCCTGCCCATTGTCATGGCGGAGGTGGCGGGGCAGAGAAGCTGGCGATCGGACGACTTCCGGTGTGCTCGAGGTGGTCGATGGAACGGAAGCAGGCAGCGGACTTCGATCCCGAAGTGCTCAGGCTCTTCGATCAATACGTCCACGGCTCGATCGATCGGCGCGGGTTCCTGGATCGGGCGGCGCGCTTCGCCGCCGGCGGCTTGACTGCAACCATGCTGCTCGACGCGCTCAATCCCCGGTTCGCGGAGGCGCGGCAGGTCGCGGCAGATGATCCGCGGCTCACGGCGAAGATGGTGGAGTACGACTCGCCCAAAGGCTCGGGGAGGATGCGCGGGTACCTGGCGACGCCGGCAAAGTTCTCGGGCAAGCTGCCCGGGGTTCTCGTCGTTCACGAGAACCGGGGACTCAATCCGCACATCGAGGATGTCGCGCGCCGCATCGCGCTGGAGAACCATGTCGCGTTCGCGCCCGATGCCCTGACGCCGCTCGGCGGGTATCCGGGCGACGAGGACAAGGCTCGGGAGATGTTTGCCAGGCTCGATCAGCAGAAGACGCGCGAGGATTTCGTCTCGGCGGTGGGCTGGCTCGAGAAGAGGCCCGGGTGCACCGGCAAGGTGGGTGTGGTCGGGTTCTGCTACGGCGGCGGCATCGCCAACATGCTCGCCACCCGACTTCCCGAGCTGGCGGCGGCGGTATCGTTCTACGGGAACCAGCCTCCGGCCGAGGACGTCGAGAAGATCAAGGCGCCGCTCCTCATCCACTAC
>DASREU010000277.1:0-17099 GCA_035651935.1 Myxococcales bacterium
GGCCGGGTGGTGGCGCCGGAAAGGAACGGCGTGGCGATCACCGCTGCGGGGCGCTGGCGAGCGATCGCGGTCCGGGCCTCTTCGATGGAGCGCACCGGCACGAGCCGGTAGCGCGTCCCCTCCAGGAACCGTTCCCATTCCAGCGCCAGCGCCGGGTCGTCGACGAGCGTGAGCACGACGTCGCCGTTCTGCGCAGCTTCCGGCGGCCGGTACCGGATGGGGATGGTGAGGAAGAACGTGGAGCCGCGCCCCGGCGCGCTCTGCACCCGAACCTTCCCGCCGAGCATCTCCGCCAGCTTTCTCGAGAGCGGCAGGCCGAGCCCGGTGCCCTTCACTTTCTTCTGCACCGGGCCCTCCACCTGGATGAACTCCTCGAAGATGCGCTCCTGGTCCTCCGGCGCGATGCCGATGCCGGTGTCCTTCACATAGAACGTGACGGTGCCGGCGGTTTCCTGCCGCGCTCCGATGCGCACCTCTCCGCGCTCGGTGAACTTGAGCGCGTTGGAGGCGAAGTTGCGCACGATCTGGGTCACCTTGCCTTCGTCGGTGAAGAGCTGCGGCAGATCGCGAGGGGGGTCGAAGAGCAGCTGCACCGGCGACCCTTCCTGGGTGAGCGGCCGCAGGACGCCGCGCAGCGACCCGAGCAGCTGCCCGACGTCGAACTCCGCCGGCCGGACGGTGATCTTGCCGGCCTCGATCTTCGCCAGATCGAGCAGGTCGTTCACCATCTCCGCCAGATCGACCGCGGATCTGTGCACCAGGGTCAGCGCCTTGCGCTGCGGGTCGGTGAGGGGCCCTTCGGCGCCCTCCAGGATGAGCCGCGCCAGCGACTGGATGGAGTTGAGCGGGGTGCGAAACTCGTGGCTCATGTTGCTGAGGAACCGGCTCTTCAGCTCGGTCGCCTTGCGCAACGATTCGGCGCGCTGGTCCAGCTCGGCGTAGAGGGCGACGACGCCGCGGTTCGTCTCCTCGAGCTCGCCCCGGATCTGCTCCAGCTCCTCGTTGCGCGCGCGCAGCTCGGTGATCGCGCGGAGCAGCTCGCGATCCGCCTCACGCACCTCCTCCTCGGGCGCGGGCGGCGGCGACCGGGCGAGCTGCTCGGCGACATTCGCCGCGCTCCGTGCGGGCGAGGCCACCGACGGGGGGAGCTCCTTCCCGAAGACCACCTGCGTGCCTCGCCCGGGCACGCTCTCGATGACGAACCGATCCATCAGCCGGCGAGCACCGAGGATGCCGAGCCCCATGCCGGTGCCGGACTGGTACCGCCCCCCGAGCACCTCCTCCAGGTTGCGGATCCCGGGGCCCTCGTCCACCGTGCGGACCACGAGCATGGGGCGGGGCGCCTCCTCGAGGAGGAACTCGCAGCGTCCGCGGCCCGCGTAGCGGACGGCGTTGCGGCAGATCTCGGAGGTCGCGGTGGCGAGCCGCGACTGGTCCTGGGCGCCCAGCCCGAGCAGGCTCCCGAGCTGGCGCGCGCGCTGGCGTGCGGCGACGACGTCGCGTTCCGCGGCGAGGTCGAGCGTGGCCAGCGGAAGGAGCGTCCTGGTCATGGTTCCTTCGCCACCACGATGGTGGCGTCGTCGGACTTGCGCCGGTAATCGCGGAAGAGCACCCCTGCTATCACCGAAGCCCGGCGGCTCTGCAAGCCGGAATACGCCTCGATCTTCCATTGCGTCTGCAATCCGTCGGAATGCATGACCAGGGCGCCGCGCGACGGCCATGGCACTGCGACCTCCTGGATCCTGCGCGCTTCGTGACCGGCGATGCCGTTGTGCGACAGCAGCCCGCGCGCCCGTTCGCCGGGGGTCTCCAGCGTAGCGGCGACGTTTCCCACGCCGCAGAAGCGCAGGTTGCGCGAGATGAGATCCAGCTCGGCCACTCCGACGGCCGCTCCCCGGGTGGAGCGGAGCCCGGCGTGGACCGAATGTACGATCGCTTCGGGGCCGGGCAGGCGGTCGCCTTCGCTGAACGCTTGCACGGCAGCGGTCGCAGCGCGGGCAGCGATCGGGCCGTGACCGAGGCCATCGGCGATCAACACGCGCGCCACTGCAGGCGTCGTCGCGCGCCACGCCCAGCCGTCGCCAGACTCGGCTTCGCCTTCGAGCGGCAGGCAGACGCCGCCGACGTCGAAGCGATCCTCGAACCGGCCTCCCGTCCAGACGCGCGCCATGAGCACGGTACCCCGGGCGTCCGACCAGCCGTCGAAATCGTCCGCCAGGCGGCGCACGGCGCCCAGCCCCTCTCCCCGCGTCCCGGTGGTCGAGTGGCCGTCCTGCAGCGCGCGCTCCACGTCCATCCCCCGGCCGTGATCGATGGAGAGCACTTCGACGCCGGAGTGGGTGCCCGAGGAGAGCTCGCGGACGAACAGCTCTCCTCCTCCGGCGTGTTTCACCAGATTGGTCCCGAGCTCGGTGACGAGGATCGCGATCCGGCCCGCCTCCACCTCGGAGAGCCGGGCGAGCCGCGAGAATTGCGCGGCAGTCCGGCGCGCCTCTCCCACCTGGGATCCGTCGTGGATCACGAGCCGCTGCTGGAGGATCATTTCCACCTCGTCAAGATGACCTTCGTGCCCTTGCCCGGCACCGACTCGATCGCGAACTCGTTGACGAGGCGCCGTGCGCCGCCCAGCCCCATGCCGAGGCCGGTGCCGGTGGTGTAGCCGTCGCGGAGCGCCATCTCCACGTCCTTGATCCCGGGGCCCTGGTCCTCGAACACCAGGCGCAACCCCTTGCGGGTCCCGTTGTCGAGGGCCTCGATGCGGACCGTGCCGCCGCCGCCATAGATCACCGTGTTCCGCGCGATCTCGCTCGCGGCGGTCACCATCTTCGTCTGGTCGACCAGCGTGAACCCCTGCTGGATCGACCAGGTGCGCACCGTCTGCCGGACGAGCACCACGTCGCTCTCGCCCCGGACAGCGAGCGCGTCAGCTCTCGCCACCTGGGCCATCGTCCTCGCCGGAGTGGGCGATGGACGTGGCATCGCCGAGGGACTGCTCGAGCAGCTTCATCCCGCGCTCCACGTCGAGCGCGGTGCGGACTCCCTGGAGCGACAGCCCCAGCTCGACGAGCGTGATGGCCACCGCGGGTTGCATCCCCACCACCACCGTCTGCGCATCGAGGATGCGGCTCATCCCGGCGATGTCCGCCAGCATGCGGCCGATGAAGGAGTCGACGATGTCGAGCGCGCTGATGTCGATGAGGACGCCGCGCGCCTGGTCCTTGGCAATGCGGCTGGTGAGGTCCTCCTGGAGCTGCATCGCCAGCCGGTCGTGCATGTCGACCTGGATGGTGACGAGCAGGTACTTGCCCATCCGCAGGATCGGGATCCGCTCCATCGGCTACTCCCGTTCCTTGCGTTCCTTGTCCGCCTCGGAATCCTTCTTCTTCGGCGCGGCGATCCGGACCACGCTCTGCCCGGTGCGCCTGAGCGCCAGGGCGAAGGCATCGGCCAGCGTCGCCTTGGTGGTCACGGTCCCCAGGTCCACCCCGAGGTGCACGATCGTCTGCGCGATCTGCGGGCGGATGCCGCTGATGATGCAGTCGGCGCCCATCAATCGCGCCGCCGCGATGGTCTTCAGTAGATGTTGCGCCACCAGCGTGTCGACGGTGGGGACGCCGGTGATGTCGAGGATGGCCACCGCGCTGCCCGTCTCCACGATCCGCTGGAGCAGGGTCTCCATCACCACCTGGGTGCGGGCGGAGTCGAGGGTGCCGATCATCGGCAGGGCAAGGATGCCGTCCCACAGCTTCACCACCGGGGTCGACAGCTCGAGCATCTCCTGCTGCTGCCGCGCGATCACCTCCTCGCGGCTGCGCTGGTACATCTCGGTCACGTAGAGGCCGAGCTGGTCGAGGAGGACGGTCGCGTTCCACTGCTCGGCCGCGAGCTCGGCCGGCGGCACCTCCTTCGCGATCCGCGCGAACAGCGGCTTCTTCAAGGCGAAGACGAACAGCGCCGTCTCGGACGGGCTGTAGCCCGCCTGGGCGCGCGTCCGCGACACCGAGCCGAGCACCTCCTTCGTCTCTCCCCAGCTCTTGTCCTCCAGGCTCCTCGTCTGGCCGGAGGACACGCCGTGGTCGAGGGCGGTGAGGAACGCGGCGCATTGCTCCTCGAGCTCCGACTCCTTGATCAGCTTGCGGCTGAGCGTGGACTTGAGCTCCGAAATCCACTCGGACAGCAGGGAGGCGTGGTTGTTGCGGACGATCTCGGACAGTCGGATGGCCATGTCGCCTTTCGCAATCCCACGGAGGAGGCGCGCGACGCGCGCCCCCTCTCGTGCCGCGTTCGGTAGGTAACTAGAGCAGCGCCAGCACGTCGGCGGCGAACGTCGAGGTATTCGCCTTGGCGAAGACGTTCCTCACCTTGCCGTCAGGGCCGATCACGTATGCGACCCGCTTCGCGTTTCCCGCTTGCGGATTCTCCGCGGCCCCGTACTGCACGCCCATCGCCCGCGTCGGATCCGAGAGCAGCGGATACTGGAACTTGAACTTCTCCGCGAATGCCCGGTTCTCGTCCACGGTGTCGAAGCTCACCCCGAGGATGACGGCGTTCTTCGCTTGCAAATCACGGGCTCGATCCCGGAGCCCGCAGCCTTGCAGGGTTCAACCAGGGGTATCCGCCTTCGGGTAGAACCAAAGGATGACGTTCTTGCCGCGGAGGTCGCTCAGCTTCACCGTCTTCCCCTCGTGGGAGGAGAGGGTGAAGTAGGGCGCCGGGTCACCGACGTTGAGCAATGGCATGCGCAGCCGCGTATCAGACGGCGGAGGAGTTGGCCAGCGGTGATCGTGCTCGATGGCGCAACCGGGACGGAACTCGGCCGGAGAGGGGTCGACACGCGCAGCGCCCTCTTCTCCGCGGCGTCGCTGTCGACGGAGGCGGGTATCGCGGCGCTGCGCGCGGTGCATGCGGATTACGTTCGCGCAGGAGCGCAGGTGATCACCGCGAACACCTTCCGCACCAACCCGCGCAAGGCGGGCGACGGCTGGGCAGGGCTGACCTCCGTCGCCGTCCGCATCGCGCGCGAGAGCGGCGCGGTGGTGGCGGGGTCCATCGCCCCGGCGGCGGATTGCTACCGGCCGGACCTGCGCCCCGCGCGCGACGATGCCCGCCGCGAGCACGCCGAGCTCGCCCGGGCGCTCGCGGAGGCTGGTTGCGCGATCCTGCTCGTGGAGACGGTCGCCGCTGCCGACGAAGGGCTCGCCGCGGTGGAGGCTGCCGCCGCGACGGGTCTGCCGGTCTGGGTGGCGGCGATGGCGATGCCGGACGGCCGGATGCGCAGCGGCGACGACCTGCGCGGGTTCTTCCGCGATGCGCGGTCGGCGGGCGCGAACGCGGCGCTGATCAACTGCGTCCCGGTGGCCGGGGTCGATCTCGGCCTGGACGCCGCGGCGGATTCGGGTTTGCCGTTCGGCGGGTACGCGCACATGGGCGAGGTCGATCCGGCAGCGGGGTGGCCGCCGACGCCGGTCCTTTCGCCGCAGGAGTACGCCCGGCGCGTCTCGTCCTGGCTGGCGCGCGGCGCGACGATCGTCGGGGGATGCTGCGGGACGACGCCTTCGCACATCGAGGCGCTGGCGCAACTGTCGCCGGTGCGGCACGATCCGCTTCACCCGGAGCGGAGGATCCCTCGATGAGACCGTCCGGAATGCTGGATCCCGGCCGCGCCGTGCGCTACGCAATCGCCGTCGTGGGGTTGTGCGCGGCGGGAGGGCCTGGACCGGTGGACATGGACGCGCTCAGGAAGGAGCGGGCGGCCACGCTCGCCGCGTTCCGCGACGGGCGCGTCAGCCCGCTCGCTGCGGCGGCGCGGCACGATTTCAAGGGCGATCAGCCGATGACGTTCGGCAGCGCCCCGGACTGCGACGTGCGGCTCGAGGGCGTCCCGGCGCAGGCGGCCGTAATCCGCGCGCTGGCGGGAGGATTCGAACTGCGGCGCGAGGGAAAGACGGAGCCGCTGCCTCCTTCCGCCAAGGTGCAGCTCGGGCGATACACGCTGCGGCTGTCGCACCAGAACTTCCCCGGCGTGGTGGTGCTCGATCCGGAGAGCGCGCGGCTGAAGACGGGACCGTTTCCGGTCTGGTTCGATCCGGACCCTGCATTCCGGGTGGAGGCGCGGCTCGTTCGCGATCGGGCGGCGGAGGAGCAGATCGTCCTCTCCACGCGCGGCAACAAGCGGCGCGCGCTCCGCCTGGGGAAGCTCGAGTTCGCCTTGCAGGGGCGGACGATGCAGCTCACCGCCCTGCGGCTGCTCGAGCCGGGGACCGACGAGTCGGAGGTGTCGCTCTTCTTCCGGGATGCGACGACCGGGCACGAGAGCTACGCGGTCGGCCGTTACGTCGATGCCGAGCCGCTCGGCGGCGATCGGTACGCGCTCGACTTCAATCGAGCCTACAACCCGACCTGCGCTTTCTCGCCGCTGTACAACTGCCCGATCCCGCCGCGGGAAAACGTCCTCCCGGTGGCGGTCCGCGCTGGCGAGCGCGATCCGGGCGGGCATTGACCGCGAACGTGGCGCGCCGGGTCGCCTCGACGGGGTTCACCGTCTTCGCCCTCGCCGGTTCCTGCGCCCGGCCGATGCCGCCGAGGGTCCACGCGGAGACCGGGACGTCGCTGGAGGCGATCGAGCTGGCGCGGGCGCCAAGCGAGGCGGCGCGCAGATTGCTCGGCTCGGCGGATGCGGCGACCCGCGTCCGCGCAGCCCTCGCGGTCGGCAGGATCGGCGATCGCGAAGCGATCCCGGCTCTGGCGGCGTTGCTCGACGACGCCGAGGCCTCGGAGACCGCCGCCTGGGCGCTGGGGCGGATCGAGGGCGGCATCGAGCCGCTCGTCCGGTGCATCGAGCGGCGGTGCGGGGCGGCGTCCGCGGCCGCGCGCGGTCTCTCGGGCGTGGCCGCGTTCCAGCACCCCGCGGTGGGGGCGCTGATCGCGGCGCTCGCGGGGCCGGCGGCGAGCGAGGCGGCGGTCTCGCTCGGCGTCCTGGCCCGGAGCAAGGACGTGAAGTTCCCTGCCGAGGCGTACACTGCGCTGTCTTCGGCCTTGCTTCGCGCCGATGCGCGCGCCGGCGCCGCCTACGCGCTCTCCCGGCTTCCGCGCGGCGAAGGACCGCCCGCGGCTCTCGAGGCGGCGCTGCGTGACTCCGATGCGTGGGTCCGATCGCTCGCGGCGCGCGCGTGGGGGAGGCAAGGGCTTCCGGCGCGCGGGCTGCGCGAGGCGTTTCGCGATCCCGACTGGCGCGTGCGGGTGGAGGCGGCGCGCGGGCTCGCCACCGCAGGCGATGCGGCGGCGGAGCTGCAAGCGGCGTTCGCCGGGCAGGTTTCGCCGCATGTGATCGTGGCGCTGTCGGAAGCGGCATCGCAGCTCGGCGCGCTCGCTCCGGACCCTGCGAGATTCGCAGATCCGACCTCGCGTTGCGCCGTCTCCGAGGCGCGGGATCGCGTGCGCAAGCAGCTGATCGATACCCCGCGCTGTGGCGGCGACGGCTGGAGGTCGCGCGCGCGCGCCGGAGCGCTCGCGGCAGAGCTGGGGCTTCCGCAGGCGCGGGAGGCGTTCCGCGACCCCGACGATCGGGTGCGCGGTGCGGCCGCGGGTGCCGCCGGCGCGGCGTTCGCCGGCGAGCTGCGCGCGCTGCTTCAGGATCCGGATCCGTATGTGGTGCAGGAAGCGGCCGGCGCGATGGCGAAGCTTCCGCCGGACCCGGCGGCGAAGGAGGCGGCGCTCGCCGCGGCCCAGCGCCTCGCGGGCGCGCACGTGAAGGCGGCAGGGGATGCGGCCTCCGATGCGCTCGCGGCGCTCGTCCCGCTGACCGGCGCACTTCCGCAGCTCCTTCCCACCCCGAATGCCGCGCTCGCCGCCGCGCTGGGCGCTCCGCGCATGACGGTTCCGGTTCCGGCGGAAGCGCGGGCGATGCAGAAGGCCCATCTGCTCCGGCTGCGAACCATCCGCGGAGAGCTGGTGATCGATCTGCGCCCGGACTTCGCGCCGCTCACCAGCTCCGCGCTCGCCGAGCTCGCGCGGCGGGGCTTCTTCGACGGCCTGACGTTCCACCGGGTGGTCCCGGACTTCGTCGTCCAGGGCGGCGATCCGAGAGGCGACGGCGACGGCGGACCCGGCTGGGCGCTGCCCGACGAGCACAGCCCGCTTCGCTTCGTCCGCGGCACCGTCGGGATCGCGACGAACGGCCCCGAGACCGGCGGGAGCCAGTTCTTCCTCTGCCATTCGCCGCAACCCCACCTCGACGGCCGCTACACGGTCGCCGGGCAGCTCCGCTCCGGCGACGATGCCCTCGACGCGCTCCAGCCCGGCGATACAATCCTTTCCGCCAGCGCGGAGTGAAGATGGACCGGCTCGACGCCATCGTGGAAAACGCACGGCAGCGCGCGCGCTTCCGCGTCGCCGCCTTGCGGCTCGAGCATCCCGGGCTGGATGAGGTGGCGCTCGGGCAGAAGCTCGTCGCCGCCGTCGCCTTGCGCGCCGGGTTCGCCGGGGCGGCCACCGGCGCGCTCTCGCTCGTGGCGCTGCCGCTCGGCCTTCCCGCCGGGATCGCCGTCTCCCTGCTGCTGGAAGCGGAGCTGATCTTCGCCTTGCTCGACCTGTACGAGGTGGACACCGGGGGCGAGCAGGGTCGCCTCAAGCTCTACGCGCTGTGGGCCGGCGCGGGGTTCGCGGATGCGGCGAAGAGCGTGGGCATGCGCGCGGGCGCCACGGCGATCGGCCGCATCCTCCGCGGCTCGCTCCCGGCCCGGATCATCCGCAAGCTCAATCCCGCGCTGGTCCGGGCGATCCTCCGCCGCCTCGGTCTCGGCTGGCTCCCCCGCGCCGCGAAGTTCTGGCCGGTCCTCGGCGCGCCCATCGGGTTCGCCCTCGACCGCGCCGCGCTGCGCTCCCTGGGCTCCGCCACGCTCGCGACGCTGGACGATGACGCCCGCCAGCGCCGGCGGCGCGCTCCGGCAGTCGCGCGCTCCCCGCGTCCCCCGCGCTCCCGCCGCGTGAAGGTCCCGGCCAGCTGACCTCAACCCCCCGGGTCCACCCTCACCCGACCCGCGCCCGACTCGTCCGGAACGAGCGCCTCCCGACTCGTTCCGGAACGAGTGGTCACCCGACCCGTTCCGGAACAAGTCGGATCGTTCAATTCCCAACTCGTCCCGGGACGGGCCGCAGTGCGTCAAGACAGCCAGAGCCTCACCGGCGCGCCACGCGGGAAATCGTTCCGGAACGAGTTGGACTGCCGAACACCCGCGAGCCACACCCGCGCGCCATGCAGCACCGGGCACCGCCGGTGCGCGGATGCCGCGTCCACCGGGCTTCGCACGCTGAATTGAGTATGGTGTCCCCAGATCTCCGAATCTCTACAGAGCGAAGAAGACGGTCAGCCAGTCGCCGAGGCGGGAGATGTCGGTGGCCTTGGTGCTGGCGCAGAGCCAGTGCAGGGCGCCTTGGTGGAAGCCGCCGCCGCCGTACACGATCACGCCGGGAAGCGGGAGAGTGGCGAGGTTGAGGACTGCGTAGGGGAGCTTCTCGTCGGCGGTGCCCGCGACTCTCTGGTACTTGGCCTCGACGGCGAGGCGGTTGCCGTTGCGGGCATCGCGGAAGAGGACGTCGACCTCGCGGTCCTTGCCGTAGATGGTCTTGCCCACGGTGAGCCGCCGCCGGTAATCGAGGCCGAGCGAGACTCCGATCAGGGCGATCACCCGCTCGAACTCCGGCGCCGAGAGCTCCAGGGTATCGATCTTCTGCGCGAGGATCCGGCACTCCTCCGTCGTGAGCGGCAGCTGGGCCCGCGCCGCGATCACCCATGCGCCGATGCCGCCCGGCTCCCACGAGCGCAGCGCCGCGATCAGCTCGGGGAGCTGCCGGGGCGGGGACACCAGCTGCAGGACGTTCGGCTCCGTCACGCTTTCCGCCTTCCGTTGAGCGCCCACGAGCGCCAGGCGCGCAGTCGATCGGGCTCGCGGGGACGCGGAGCTTCCGCGCGCAGGAACCTGCGCACCGCCGCCTCGCGCTCGATGGCTCTCATCTCCAGCAGCTTCTCGAGCGAAGCCGTGGGCCCGTCCGCGTCGAGCCATCCGCATGCGCGCGCCCCGTCCAGCTCCTCGGCGGACGCGCTGCCGTCGGCCAGCGACTCGAGCGCGGGAGGTTCGGCGGGGTCCTCGACCAGCTCCGCCGCCCGGGCCACGACGGCGTCCCTGGGAGCGAACCCGGCCAGCGAGGGATCGAGATAGGCGAGGTCGATGTCCCCGAGCAGGAAGCGCCTCCCGGCGGCGCGCGCCTCCACCCCGGCGACGCCGCTCCCGCAGAACGGATCGAGCACCAGCTCCCCGGCCACGGTGCTCTGCGCGATCAGCGTCCGCAGCACCGCCGCGGGCTTGACCGCGGGACCGGGAACGCCGGCGCGCGGCGCCATCAGGACGTCGGGAATGCCGAGGTCGTTCAGCGTGCGCTTCCCCTTCTCGAAGAAGAGGATCCGCTCGCTGGCCGCCCGGTAGTGGTACCCGGTCCCGCCGCGGATGCGCGCGCCGTCGAGCGTGGTCTTCGCCCAGACGATCTCCTTCCAGTACGCGAACCCGCACGAGCACCTGCGCGCGCCGTTCGGCAGCCGCGCCGCGCCCACCCCCTGCTGCTGCTTGATCACGTCCGCCGTGACCTCGTCGCAGAAGAGATAGAAGTGCCGATCGGCGCGGAGCACGCGGAAGACCTCGCGCAGCAGCTCCGGCAGCCGGTCGTTCGCGACGGTGCTGAACCAGTTCGTGGTCAGCCGCGTGGTGGTGCCGCGGGCGCGGTGGATCTGCAGCGATTCGTACGGAGGATCCGTCACCACCAGATCGATGGATTCCGGCGACAGCCCCCGCAGCAGCTCGAACGCGTCGGAGATGACCACGCGGCCGGGCTCGGCGGGAGGCGGAGGCGCGAAGGGAAGCTCGAGCAGGTTGGATGCAATCATGCGCGCAGTCTGCCCGAGCCCTCTGACATCGGTCTTCAGTATCGCGTAACCGTTGGCAAAAGTCCCGCGTACACTGGAGTCATGACCCCACTCCTCGCGGCCGCGGTGCTGGTCGAGCTGTTCACCTCGGAAGGCTGTTCGAGCTGTCCGCCGGCGGACGCGGTCCTCGAACAGCTCCAGCGCGAGCAGCCGGTCGCAGGCGTCGAGCTGATCGTCCTCTCCGAGCACGTCGACTACTGGAATGACCTCGGCTGGAAGGACCCGTTCTCGGACGCGCTCTTCAGCGAGCGCCAGAGCGCCTACGGCAGCCGCATCTACACGCCGCAAGCGATCGTGGACGGCCGCATCGACGTCCTCGGATCCGACCGGGCCGGCATCGCTCGCGCCGCCAGTTCCGCGGCGCGCGATCCGCACGGCACGATCGAGCTCGTCCGCACGCCGAAGGGTGTGCGGATCTCCGTCGGCAAGCTGTCCGGACACTCTGACGCCGCTGTCACGGTGGCGGTGGTGGAGGACGGACTCGTGAGCAAGGTGACCCGCGGCGAGAACGCCGGGCGGACGCTGCCGCACACCGCCGTGGTCCGGTCCCTGCGCGAGGCCGGGCGCATCCCCCCCGGCGCGGCGCAATGGAGCGCTGAAGTTCCCGTTCCGGTGGACGTTTCCTGGAAAAAGACGCGCGTGATCGCCTTCGTCCAGGACGGCCGCTCGCGGCACATCCTGGCCGCGGGCGGCTTACAGGAGCGCGGCGACGGCGCTGCCGCCGACGGCGAGCAGCGCCGCCAGGGCGATCAGGCTCATGGTGCGAAGGACGCTCATGTCCCGTAAGACGAGCAACCCCGGTGCCAGTTTCAGAAAATTTTCCGTTCCGAGGATTTTCAGCGACTTGCGTCCATCGGCGTGCGCGCCGTCACCCGTCCGCCGTCGGGAGATCTGACGCACCTGTCCGGTCGCAGACGGGAGAAACGACCCGGCTCAGCCTTTCACGCAGAGGACCTGGCGGAGCTCGGCCACCACCTCCACCAGATCCTTCTGGTTCTCCATCACCTGCTCGATCGGCTTGTACGCCGAGGGGATCTCGTCGAGCACGCCCCCGTCCTTGCGGCACTCGACCCCCTGGGTCTGCTCGAGCAGATCCTTGACCGAGAAGCGCCGCCTCGCCTCGGCGCGGCTCATCCGCCGGCCGGCGCCGTGCGAGGCGCTCTCGAAGCTCTGGGGATTGCCCAGCCCGCGCACGACGTAGCTGCGCGTTCCCATGCTCCCGGGAATGACGCCCAGCTCGCCCTTGCCCGCGCGGATGGCGCCCTTGCGCGTGACCAGCACCTCCTCGCCGTAGTGCGTCTCCTCGGCGACGTAGTTGTGGTGGCAGAGCACAGGCTCGGCGAGCTGGACGTCGGGCCGGAACTGCCGCAGCACCGATCCGTACAGCTCGAGCATCGCCTCCCGGTTCTTCATCGCGTAGCGCTGCGCCCAGAAGAGGTCGCGGCGGTACTCCTGCATCTCCTTCGTGCCGGCGAGGAAGACGGCCAGGTCCCGGTCGGGCAGGTCCTGGTTGTGCGCGAGCTTCCGCGCGCGCTGGATGTGGATCTCCGCCAGCGACTTGCCGATGTTCCGGCTCCCGGAGTGGAGCATCATCCAGACCCGTTCCTCCGTATCCAGGCAGAGCTCGATGAAGTGGTTGCCGCCGCCCAGCGTGCCGATCTGCCTGCGCGCCTTGCCCAGCAGATCCTTCACGGCGGGCGTCAGGTGGTGGAACTCGTCCCAGAACGCCTTGTCCTGTGGCCGGTCCACGGCATCGCGGTGCTCGTGGAAGCCGACCGGAATGGTCCGCTCGATCGCGCCACGCCAGGCACGCAGGTCGTCCGGCAGATCCTTCGCGGTCAGGCTGGTCCGCACCGCACCGACGCCGCAACCGATGTCCACGCCCACCGCCGCGGGACTGACCGCGCCTTTCATCGCGATCACGCTCCCCACCGTGGCGCCCTTGCCGAAGTGGACGTCGGGCATGGCGGCGACGTGGTGGAAGACCCACGGCAGCGCGGAGACGTTCTTCAGTTGCTGGAGCGCGACCTCCTCGATCCCGGCCGGGTCCGCCCAGGTGAGGATGTCCGCCCGCCGTCCCTTGATCCGCTGCATCGCCCTAGCCCAAGGCAGCCGAAATCCGCGCGGCGTAGTTCTCGCGCTCCGCGTCCGACTCGTACGTCGTCCTCGGCCAGAAGAAGCCGCGCAGCCCGTCGCCTTTGCGCCGCGGCACCACATGCACGTGAAGGTGCGGGACGCTCTGCGAGATCCGGTTGTTCAGGGCGACGAACGTGCCCTGCGCCTGCAGGCCCGCCTCGACCGCCCCGGAAATCCGCTGCACCGCCGACCAGAACGGCTCGACGATGGTCGCCGGCAGCGACTGGAAGTCGTCGACGTGCGCCGTGGGCACGACCAGCACGTGTCCCTTGAACACCGGCCGCGTATCGAGGAAGGCGCACACTTCCTCACCTCGAAACACGAAGGACGCCGGGATCTCTCCGCGCACGATGGCGCAGAAGACGCAGGGGCGGGCCATTGCCGGTACCATGGCACAAGGCGGGGCGCATCGCTGCCGGGTCGCGGCCCAAGGTGTCGGGAACACGCCAGTTTTCACTGGCGTTTCCATGCCGGGCCCCCGGCTGTGTCCAGAGGGTGAGAAAGAGCGGGCCGTCGCCCGCCAAGGAGAAGAAGGACATGAAAAACCTAATCGCCCTCCCTCTCGTGGCCGCGGTCGCCTGCGCAGGTGGAGCGTTCAAGGACCAGGCCCGCGATGCGATGCCCAGCAAGGATTCCGTCTCCATGGGCGCGCCGACGTCCAGCGGGTCCGCCTCCAGCACGGCGCTGGTCTCGCAGGACTCCGTCGCCGGCCAGGACTCGCCGTTCCGCGGACTGACGGTGATCGTCTCGGTGGTCTTCAACGTGCCCACCGCGGCATTCCTCGACCTGCTCACGCACGTGGTGGAGGACAACGACCCCACCAGCTGCGACGCGACCAGCTGCACCTGGGGCCCGGGCTCCGGTCCGCTCGAGCTCGTCGCCTACAAGCTGGTGGTCTCCCACGACGCCGATGGGGTGAGCTTCGACTGGCAGCTCTCGGGCGCGGTGAAGCCGGCGGGTGAGTTCGTCACCTTCGCCACCGGCATCGCCACTCCCGGTCCGCAGCGGCACCACGGCTCGGGCAGCTTCCAGATCGACTTCGACAAGATGGCGCTGCTCGGGATCGCCGGCGACGCGACCGGCCAGATGAACGTCACCTCCTACTCGAACGTCGGTCCCGCGCAGCTCGCGGTCAACTTCACCGGCGCGAAGGACACCGACCACCCTGACACCCGGAACAACCTCGTCTACAGCTACGCGAACGACAACGCCGGCGGCGGCGACCTGGACTTCGCCCTGCACAACACCACCAGCGGCGATCGCTTCTCCGTGCACTCGCGCTGGAAGAACGACGGCCGTGGCCGCTCCGACGTGGCGGGGCTGGGGAGCGGGTACAACGTCTCGCTCTCCGAGTGCTGGAGCGCCGCGCCGTTCACGGTGACGTACTTCTCCTCCAGCCTGAAGATCGTCGTCGCCCCCTGGGGCGGGCCGGACGCGGGCAGCGAGGCGCAGTGCGCGTACAGCCCCGCGGCCTTCTCGGGCAAGTCGGCTCCGTGAGCGTCGTCGGACTCCGCGTGGTGACGGGCGGCCGGGCCGGCGAAGTTGCCGGGCCCGGCCCGCTCGCGCCCGCGGGGCTCCTCGCCGAGCTGTACGAGACGCACGCGGCGGCGGTCTACGGCCGCTGCCGCTATCTCTTGAAGGACGACGCCGAGGCGAAGGACGCGCTGCAGGACGTGTTCGTCAAGGTGCTCCACGCGCTGCCCGGGTTCCGCGCCGCGGCGTCGCCCAGCACCTGGATCTTGCGGATCGCCACGCACCACTGCCTGAACCTGCTCCGCTCCCGGAAGGCGCTCTGGCGGGAGCAGCTGCGTATGGTGCAGGCGGAGAGGCGGCAGGAGACCGAATCGCCGGATCGCCGCGAGCTGGTGCGCCTGTTGCTCGCGGCGGCGCCGGAGGAAGCGCAGGAGGTCGCGGTGCTGTACTTCGTGGACGAGCTGACGCAGGCGGAGATCGCGCAGGAGCTGGGGCGGAGCCTGCCGACGGTGCGCAAGCGGTTGCGCGAGTTCCTCGCCTGCGCCCGCGAGGCGCTCGGCGTGACGCTGGAAGGAGGCGACCTGTGAACCTGGACCTCGGTGGACCCGGCGCGGGCTGCTCCTCGATGCGAGTGCGCAGGCTGCTCGCGGGCGAGCTGTCGGGCGTGGAGAAGGAGCGAACGGAGGCGCACCTCGCCGGATGCGCGCGCTGCGCGGTGGTGCAGCAGGAGATCGCCGCGGAGCGCGAGGCGCTGCGGCGCGACGTTCCCTTCCCGCAGTTCGCCGCGGCGGTCGCGGAGAAGCTGGCGGCCCGGCCGCAGCGGAGCTTCGTCGCGCGCTGGGCGCCGCTCCTCGCGGCGGCGGGGCTCGCGCTGGTGGCGGGGACCGCGCTCGTCCTCAGGCCCGCGGACACGGAAGTCACGCGCAGCAAGGGCGGGGGGGCGGCGCAGCTCTTCGTGCAGGACCAGGGCGGCGTGCGCGAGGTCGCGCCGGGCGAGATGCTCGCGCCCGGCGCCCGGCTGCTCCTGTCGCTTCAGCCCGGTGGTCACAAGCGCGCCGCGGCGATCCTGCTCGAGCCCGGGGAGGCGAGCGTGGTCTACGACGGCCCGGCGAGGAGCGGGACACTGCCGGAGGCGTTCGAGTGGACGGGGCAGGGCGAAGCCACCCTGCTGGTGGTCCTGTCCGACTCCCCCGTGGACGCGAAGTCCATCCGCTCCGCGGCCGACGCTCCCCGGGGCGCGGACGTCCTCAGCGTGACGCTCCGCCGATGACCCTTTCGCGCGCACTCTGCGCCGCGGCGCTCCTGGCCGCGCTCCCCGCCCTGGCGGACGCGCGCCGCTTCGCGCTGGTGGTGGGCGAGGCGAACGGCGGCGCCGGGACTCGCCCGCTGCGGTACGCGGAGCGCGACGCACGCCGCATGCACGCCATCCTCACCCGCCTCGGCGGCGTCCGTCCGGAGGACGCGAAGCTGCTCACCGCTGCCTCGGTCGGCGAGGTGCGCGCCGCGCTTTCCGATCTTTCGACGCGCGCCGAGCAGGCGAAGGCGCGGGGCGACGAGACGGTCCTGCTCGTCTATTACTCCGGCCACGCGAAGGACGGCGACCTGCGCCTGGGCGATTCGCGGATGCCGCTGGCCGAGCTGCGCGATGCGCTGCGCAACTCGCCCGCCGACGTCCGCATCGGCCTGCTCGATTCCTGCCAGTCCGGCGCGATCATGCGGAGCAAGGGCATCCGCGCTGCTCCAGCGTTCGACGTGCAGCAGGCGCAGCTTGCGTCCACCCGGCCGCGCGGACTGGTGCTGATCGCCAGCTCCAGCGCGGACGAGGAATCGCAGGAGTCCGACGAGATCGGCGCCTCGTTCTTCACCCACTATCTGGCCTCGGGGCTGCTGGGCGACGCCGACGCGAGCGGAGACGGCAAGGTGACGCTGGCGGAGGCCTACGCGTATGCGTACGCGCGCACCGTCGGCGAGACCGCCGAGACGCGCGCCGGAGCGCAGCATCCGGTCTACCTCTACGACCTCGGCGGCGCCGGCGACGTCGTTCTCACCGAGCTTCTGCCGGCGCGCGGATCGCTGGTGTTTCCCGCCGGATCCGAAGGGGTCTACGTGGTGCTCGACGGGTCGCGGCGCGCGATCGCCGAGGTGGCGAAGCCCCGCGGCGACCAGCGCCGGCTCGCGCTCGCGCCGGGCGACTACCTGATCAAGAAGCGCGAGGGCGACACGCTCCTGGTCGGCAGCTTCAGGCTTGCGGACGAACCGGTGGAGATTGCCGATGCGCGGCTCTCCAGGCGGCCGCTGAGCGAAGACCCGCAGAAGGGCGCCTCGGGCCCGCGCTGGAGCCTGCTCGGCACCGGAGGCGGACAGTTCTTCTTCGACGCGGCTGCGCGCAACGGACTCTTCCCGCCGGCGGGGCTGGCCGGCGTGGAGCTGGGCGTGCGCGACGACCTCGGTCACTCGCTGGCCTGGGGGGTGGATCTCTCGGTGGGCGGCGGGGCGGCGACGCTGAACCTGCCCG
>DASREU010000278.1:0-5704 GCA_035651935.1 Myxococcales bacterium
GACCACCGTCTGCGCGATCATCTTCATGTTCACCTCGCTGACGCTCGCCTGGCGTTCTTCGCATAGCGATTCGGTGCTGCGCGCCCGCCGGAACTTCGCCGCGCAGGAAGCGGCGAAGAAGGCGCCGGAGACCGGGAGCACGCAGCCTTCGCTCCCCACCGGTCAGACCGCGCCGGCGCCCGCGCGCGACGGAGCGGCGATCCCCGCGCAGAACACGCAGACGCCGCCCGCGAACGCTCCGGCTCCCACCCGGAAGTAGCCTTGAAGAAACTCCGGAGCGGTGCTAGAAGCCCGCTCCCTGCCTCGCCCAGGTGGTGGAACTGGTAGACACACCAGCTTGAGGGGCTGGCGCCTCACAGCATGCGAGTTCGAATCTCGCCCTGGGCACCACGACATGATTCCACTTCTCGGGAAGGCCGGACCGCGCGACGGATCCGGCCTTCGTTGTCTCAGCGCGTCACGGTGACGGCGCAATTCTGCGACAGCGAACCGACGGTGACGGTCACGGTGGCGGTGCCCACTCCGACCGCGGTGATCTGGATCTGCGAGCCCTGCCCGTGCGCGACCGTGGCGACGGAGGTGTTGCTGGACGTCGCCTGCGCCTGCTGCGTCAGATCCGCGCGCGTTCCGTCGCTGTAGGTGCCCGTCACGGCGAAGGCCGTCATCGTGCCCACCGGGATGTGGACGTCGGTCTGCGAGAGCGAGATCGAGGTGAGATTGCCATACGGGCCTCCCGCGTCCGCCGCTCCGGCGTCCGGCGCGCCGCCGTCCGTCGGGCCGGCATCCGCGACCCCGATGGAGCCGGTACCCTCCATCGAGTTCCCGCCGCAGCCGAGCGCCAAGGCGAGCGCCGCGCATCCGGCCAAGACCCTGCAACCCATGCCTGCCTCCCGCGCGATCGCACGCGCGTCGAAAGGCTGGCGATGGATCCGGGGGCTCACAAGCTGCGCCCCGCCGGGGGCGCGATCGCCGGCTGGGGCGCCGGGCGTGAAAACGAAAACGGCCGGGCTCGCAGGTGCGCGCCCGGCCGTTCCCTGGATCTCGCGCGAAGCTAGATCGAGTGCTGGACCGAGATCGTGTCGCAGCCCGTCCAGGTCAGCTTCACCGCGACGTCCGGCAGCTGCGCGGCGGTCGCGCCGTTCGGGCGCGGCGACCAGACGCGCTTCACCTCGATGGTGCCGGAGGTGACGCAGGTGGGCGTGTAGTTGAGGTTGATCAGCGCCGCCGTGGAGACGCCGAAGTTGATGGTCTGGCCGCTGCCGGAAGCGCTGCCGCTGATCTCCGAGAGCCCGTTCCCCGACAGGGTGGTGGCGGTCACGGTCAGAGACCCGGACTGGTGGATGTTGACGTTGAACGTGACGCCTTGATCGGTGCCGGCGAAGCCGCCGGTGATGTCCCAGCTGAGCACGTTGTTCACGGAGGAGATCGTTCCGTTCAGGGTGAAGCTGAACCCTGACTCGGTGTCGGTGCAGTTCGTGAAGGTGACGCTGGTGGCGGTCGTGGTGGTGCAGGCCGGAACCGTCGCGGCGGTGCGCAAGGCGCGGCTCAGCTGCGCGCTCTGCGGAACGCCGGCGGCGACGGCAACGCTGCCGAGCGCGGACGCGGCCAGATCGTCGGCGAGCGAGACGATGGTCGTCGCCTTCGTCCCGTCGGGGGTGGCCCCGAACGAGCTGGAAGCGGTCACCGAGCTCTTCGCGGAGGTTGCGGCGGTCTGCTCCGCCGTGGTGGGCGCCTGCGCCGCGCCGTACGAGAACGTCTTCGAGAGCGCGGCGTTGCCGCCACCGCCTCCGCAAGAGACGAGCGCGACGGAGGCGAGCGCGACTGCGGCTTTCTGCACGATCTTCATGTGTTCCCCTCTGGAAAGTGCGAGTGCTCGCATCGTAGGAGACGAGAGCTCGAAATCAACAAATCACCGGCAGCGGCCAATCGACGCAAGCCGGGCAATGTGCGGTCAATGGCAGCCAAAGCACGCGTTGGTGAACCTTCCCGCCACATCCACCGACCCGTTCGCGTGCCGCGTGCGATCCGTGATCGTGGTCCCGAGCCCGCCGGACCCGGCCGCGTCCGGATGACAGAGCTGGCACTGGTTCATCGTGCCGGTGGGGAGCTGGTTGCCATGATGGCCGCTGTGCCAGGTGTACGCGCCGAACACGGGGGCGTTGGCCGGCGGGTTGCCGTGGCAGGCCGTGCACCCCGCTCCACTCGAGTACCAGGACGGAGTGCTCCCGCCGTTTCCCTGGTACGCGACGGTGATCAGCTCCGGCTCGCCGTCCCCGCCCGGGAAGTAGAAGCTGAAGGTGCCGGCGTACATCCCGTGACACGCGACGTTCGAGCAGGTCTTCGCGGAAGCATCGAACGCCGGCGCCGCCAACCCGGGCGACACGGCGGGGCCGAGCGGATCGAAGGCCAGGACTCCGCCGCAGAGATGGCAGACCTTGCAGTCGTACCCGGCATGCTTGCCGTGCGCGCCGTTGGGAGCGCATGTGGCGCCGGTCGGCAGCACCTCGTCTTGCGTGAGCTGCGCCGAAGACCCTCGATCGAGAGCGCCGCCCTGCTGCGGAATGCCCTGGCCGCATGATGCGGCGAGTGCCGCCGCCAGGAGCGACGCCATCCGTGCCGAGCTCATCCAGTCCTCCCTGCCCGTCGCGGCCGCGAACGACGCCGCACAAGGGCCCGGCTTCGGCGCTGCAAATGCAGAACCGGGCGGGCGCTGCCTCGGAGATCTCCAGCCGGCGTCGTCGCCGGCCCGCGCATCCTGCGCGGCGCCTCCCGCCTGCCCGCAGAACGTGCGCACGGGCGCCACGCCGGGCGGCCCGTCGTTGGCGATGGACCGATCCGTCGCCACCTTGTCCGCCATGGACGACAAGCGGAAGAACGAAAACGAAGGCGAGGGCAGCAAGTCCGCGGACAAGAACTACCGCGAGGCTGCGAGCGACTTCGCGCGGCGCAACGACACCGTCAAGGCCGGGCTGGACGCGGAGCGCGAGGTCGAGCAGCGCAAGGGCGATTTCGAGAAGGCCGAGCAGGAGGGACGCTCGCACAGCAAGGGCGATCTGGAAGAGGACATCCAGGGAAGCGACTTCAAGAAGATCTAGAGCTCGTAGCGATACAGCGTGCAGCGCAGCGGGCCGTTCCAGAGCACGCGGCGCGGTCCGCGCGGGCGCACGCCGAAGGCGCTCTCGAAGTCGCCGCTGGCGCTCAGCACCGCTGCGCGATGGCGCTGGAGCCGGCGCAGGGCCGCGCCGAGCTGGTGGTAGAACGTCTTCAGCTGCTTGCGGCCGCCCGCTTCCAGCCGCTCGCCATAGGGAACGTTCAACAGGAGCTGACCGGGCGGTTCGAGGGGGCCGATCTCGCGCGCGTCGGCCTGCGAGACGTCGATGGCGACGTTCGCCGCCCGGGCGTTCGCGCGGCAGGCATCGACGGCCTCGATGTCGCGGTCGGAGGCGAAGATCGGCGGCGCGGCGATCACCCGCGCGGCCAGCTCTTCGCGCAGACCGCGCAAGATGGCCGCGTCGGCCGTAGCGGTGCGCGGCCACCGCTCACAGGCCAGCTTGCGCGCGACGTTCGGCGCACGGCGGCTGGCGAACAGCGCCGCCTCGATCGCCAGCGTGCCCGACCCGCAGACCGGATCGTGCAGCGGCGTGTCTGCGCTCCACCCGGAATACAGGACGATCGCCGCCGCCAGCGCTTCCCGGAGCGGCGCCGCAACCGTCCGCACCCGATAACCCCGGTTCGAGAGCAGGTCGCCGGCGAGATCGACCGAGACGCTGCACTGGCCGGCCGCGAGGTGCACGACGATGAGCACGTCCGGCGCCCTCGGGTCGACGTCGGGGCGAAACCCCGCGCGATCGCGGAGGACGTCCACGACCGCGTCCTTCAGCTTCTGCTCCACGAAGTGCGTGTTCGTCAGCCCTTCCGCGCGTCCGGTCGCCGCGACCGCCAGCGTCTGGCCGCGCGCCAAGAGGTCCGGCCAGGGCAGCGCGGCAGCTCCCGCGTAGAGCTCTTCGGCGGTCGACGCGGCGAACTCGCCGACCGGCTCGAGCATCCGGAGCGCCGTGCGCAGCTCGAGGCAGCCGCGCAGCGCGATCTCCCGCTCGCCGGTAAACCGGACGCCGCCGCGGCCGGCGCGGATCCCTTTGGCTCCGATGCCGCGCAGCTCGCCTTCGAGCGCCTCCTCGGCGCCGCGCGGACAGGTCGCATACCAGGAACGAAACACGCGCCAGCGTAGCCCAGGATGGTCAGCGAAGGTGCTGCGCCGGCGCCACGCTGTGCCGCGCGGCCACTCCGGCCAGCGCCGCGAGCGCCAGCTTCATCACCGGAAGGTCGCGAAACTCGGACCCGAGGAGCTGCACCACGAGGTCGGGATCCTCCTTGTGCAACGCCTGCAGCGCCAGCGCGATCTCGTTCGGATCCTGCAATCCCTGCTTCATCAGACCGGGCGCCGTCAGGTCCGAGTACCTGGCATGGGCCTGGAGGAGCTCGCCGAGCGCGAGCCGCTGCGGGCGCGAGAGGAACCCGAGCGCCTCGCGGACGACCGAGACGAACTCCACGGGGTGCAGCGCGCGGGTGAGCCTGCCGATCGCGGCCAACGCCTGCGTCGCGTCGATCGAGTCCGAGTCTCCGCGCTTCACCGCGTCGAGCAGGCCGACCACCTCGCCGCCCACCGCCCCCTGTAGCGCCTGCTTGAAGCTTTTCATTCGTCCTCCACCACAACGTGCGGCCGCAGCCGGCATCCGGCGAGGTGCCGGCAGCGCGACGCTCGCCGGGCTGGCCGGCGCGAGGTACCTTTCGCCGGTGACGCCCGTGTTCGAAACGGCCGGAGCGGTGAAGCGCTACGGCGGATCGGTGGTGGTCGGCCCCATCGATCTGCGGGTTCCGTCCGGAACCACCACGGCGCTGATCGGGCCGAGCGGCGCGGGGAAATCGACCCTGCTGCGGATGTTGAACGGCCTGGTCTGGCCCGATGCGGGAGTGGTCCGGTTCCGCGGCGAGCCGCTCCCGCGCGAGGCGCTGCCGGCGTTGCGACGGCAGATCGGATACGTCGTCCAGGGCGGGGCGCTCCTGCCGCATCTCGATGCGCGCGAGAACGTGGCGCTGGTCGCGCGCTTCCTCGGATGGGACGGCGGCCGGATCGACCGGCGCATCGAAGAGCTCGCCTCGATCGTCCGGCTTCCCGCCGATTCGCTGCAGAGGTTCCCCCGGCAGCTCTCGGGAGGACAGGCGCAGCGGGTGAGCCTGATGCGCGCGCTGATGCTCGACCCGCAGGTGCTGCTGCTCGACGAGCCGCTCGGCGCGCTCGACCCCATGACCCGTTTCGACCTGCAGCAGGATCTGCGCGACGCGTTCGAGCGGCTGGGCAAGACCGTGGTGCTGGTCACGCACGACCTGCCGGAGGCGGCCTTCCTCGCCGATCGCGCAGTGCTGCTCCGCGACGGACGGATCGTCCAGGAAGGGCCCGTGGGCCAGCTCTCGCACGCTCCGGCCGACGAGTTCGTCGCGCGGTTCGTCCGCGCGCAGAGACACCTGCCTTGATCGCGCTCGCGCTGGCTGCGGCCGCCGCCGTGCAGGTCGGGTCCAAGCAGTTCACCGAGTCGGTGATCCTCGCCGAGATCGCGGTGCAGACGCTGCGCGCGGCCAGCATTCCCGCCGAGCACCGGCGCGAGCTGGGCGGGACCCGCGTCCTCTGGGAAGCTCTGCGCGCCGG
>DASREU010000279.1:0-4164 GCA_035651935.1 Myxococcales bacterium
CGTCGCCCGCGTCGGCGAGCTCGGTCGCGGCCTCCTTGTCCGATTCGCCGAGGGCGACAAGCGTGTGCCGCGCGCTCCCGGTGAGCGCGGTCAATTTGTCCTCGAGGGCGGTGAGCCGCTCGCCGTCGGTCTCGTCGTTCATCTCGTGCTGCACCGCCTCGATCTCCTTGTCGAGGCGCTGTTTCTGCTCCACCAGATCGCGGATCTGCCGCCGCTGGCGCGCGATCACGATGCCCATCCCCAGCACCACCAGCGCCGCCACGCCTGCCACCGCGGCCACCACCCTGACCCAGCGCCGCGCGATCTTCTTGCGGGTGCGCTCCTGCACCTGCTTCATGGTGCGGGCCATGATCATCAACGTCCGGCCCGACGATCCTCCGCCCGCCTTGGCCCGCTCTTCGGCGACGTGCTTCGCCGCGAGCTCCGCGAGCTGCGCGGTGGCGGTATCGGCGCTCTGCTGAAGGTCCTTGGACACGCGCTCCAGCTCGGAAGTGGCGTCGATGCGCGCCGCTCCCTCGAGCGAGTCCAGCCGGATCGCTTCGGTCTTCATCGCGCCGCCACGGCCTTCCTTCGCGTCGAACTCCACCTTCACCAGCGGCCCGCCGGATCCGAGCTGCACCTCTTCGCCCTGCCGGAGCTGGTGCTTGAGCACCCGCCTGCCCTCGATCAGGGTGCCGTTCGTGCTCGCGGTGTCCACCACGAACCAGCAGCCGTCCTCGTAGAGGAACTCGGCGTGATGGGTGGAGACCTTCGGCTCGCGCGCGCCGTCGAAGCGGACGTCGCAATCGGCGCCGCGGCCGATGCGCACCGCCGGTTTCCCGGAGGTGGCGACCGTTCCTTTCTGGCTGCCCGACAGGTGCGTGATCCGGATCACAGCTCCCCCGCGCGGCGACGGCCGGCTCGCCGGGGCGCATTCTATAGGGAAAGCGGCTCAGGTCCGAGCGGGGGCGAGCGCGGGGTCCTGCTCTTCCTCGGAGATCCGCCGCGGCGCGACGGACCCGAACGCCACGCGCGCCGCCGCCATCACCAGAAGGGCGACGCCCACGCCGAGGAAGATGTCCAGCAGGTAATGGTGATCGAGGTAGACCGCGCTGAAGCAGACGAGCAGGAAGTAGGGCATCGCGATCCAGCGGAACCGCCGCAGGTGCCACCCGTAGATCATCGAGAGGAAGGGATAGACCACGTGCAGGCTGGGGATGGCGCCGAACACGTCCGCGCTCTTTCCGTAGAACCCCTGCATCAGGGGAATCCCGATCAGCCGATCGAAGCGGATCGCGCCCGCGGGGGAGGCGCGGACGCTCATGTCGACCACGAACCCGTGCGCGGCCACGTACCAGGGCGGAGCGGCGGGATAGAAGTAATAGAAGGTGAACCCGACGAAGTTCGAGACCACGAAGATCCAGGTGAATCGCTCGGCGCGCCGCATCTTCCCCTTCACCACGAAGTAGATGCTGAGCAGGATCGACTCGCCGATGAAGAACATCGGCGTGTAGGCGAGGCCGCAGAAGAAGTCGAGGATGCGGCTGGTGTGCTGCTGCAGCCACTCGTTCGGGGTCTGCCCGTGGATGCCGAACCAGCGCAGGTCGAAGTCGTAGGGCTCGTGCACGTGGATGGTCGGAGAACGGATCGCGTCCGCGTACCAGCGCATCGAATCGTAGACCAGGGCGTAGAGCAGATACGGCAGGCCGATGTGCGCCAGCCGCCGGCTGGCGTCGTTCCAGAGCGCGAGCCAGAGCGAGAGGCCGACCAGGATGAAATGCTCCGGTCCCGGGCCGCCGAGCACGCAGAGCACGACCATGTAGACGGCGGAGAGGGCAGGGATCCAGTACTTGAAGAACGGATGCGCCGTCCGCAGCTGGGCGGGGCGCGGCCGCCAGTCGGGCAGCACGCTACGCTGCCCCTTGTTCCGCCGCATCCGCGGGAACCGACGCCGTCCGGCGCCGATCGCGCAGCGAGATCACCGCCGGCAGCGCGAACAGAGCGGCCGTCAGGCAAGTGATCTCGCCGATCACCGCGGTCAACCCGAAGCTCTGGATCGCCTGGTTGTCGGCCGTCACCAGCGTCGCATACCCGATCATGGTGGTGACGGAGCAGAGCGCCACCGCGCCGCCGGACGAGGCCAGCGCCTCCTCGACGCTGCAGGTCTGCCGGTATCGCTGGTACAGGTTCACCGCGTAGTCGACTCCGATTCCGAAGGTGATGGGCAGCACGGCGAAGTTGACGAAGTTCAGCTTCAGCGAGAGCGCCTGCAGGGCCCCGGCGCCCCAGAGAACTCCGAGGGCCAGCGAGGCGAGCACCCAGGCGCCGTCGCGCAGGCTGCGCATCACCACGACGGTCAGCAGCGCGACCGCGAGGAAGCTGAGCATCGCCGTGAACCGCCCGTCGTCTGTGATCGCCTGGACGATGTCGGTGGTGAGCACGATCTGTCCGGCGATCAGCGCATCCTTGTCGACGCGGTGGGCGGTGTCGCGCACCGTGCGCGCGTGCTGGATCTGGGCGCGCCCGTTCGAGCTGTCGGTCGAGAGCGTGGGAAACACCAGGACGATGCGGCCGCGCTGCCCGTCCTTTTCCACGAAGGCGCGGGTCAGCCTGTCGGGAACGTCCGCCAGCGAAACCGGCTCCAGCTTCGTGCGCTGCCGCAGGCGGCGGATCTCCGGAGGGAGCTGCGCGTCGGGGCGCTTGTCGAGGAAGGAGAAGATCTCGCGGAGCAGCTCGAGCTTCAGCCGCTGGTTCTCGGGGACGAACTGCTGCAGGGTGACGATCGACTCGATGGTGGTGTTCTCGCCCTCCTGCTCCTTCAATTTCTCCAGCGCCGTCGCCACCGCCTGCGCCTCGTGCGGCGAACCGGTCAGCACCACGGTGGGGGTCTGGTACGACTGCAGCACCGCGTCGACGTGCTTGTCCCAGTAGCCCTGGCCGCGGTTCTCGCTGGAACGGCTGCCGAGCTTCGTGAAGTCGTACTGGATGGGATCCTGGGCGAAGAGATAGCCGGCGTACAGCGACGCCCCCGCCAGCACCACCGTGATCAGGACCGGGACCAGCGGCCGCTTCGTCAGCAGTTGCGCGAACGGCCCCGCCAGCCATCCAACCACCCGGCCGCGCTTCGGCCGCGAGAGATCGCGGAAGGGCCAGTACCTTTCCTGAAGTCCGATCACCGCCGGCATCACCGCGTAGGTGGTGAGCCAGCAGATCACCATCCCGAAGAAGCCCATGAACGCGAACTGGTTGAAGCCGCGGAAGCTGACGGCGCCGAGGGAGCCATAGCTCGCGGCGGCGGCCGCGGCGGCGGCGAACGTGGCGATCCAGGTGGCGCGGAGCGAGAGGGGCAGGGCGCGGGCGACGTCCACCCCGCGCCTGCGCTCTTCGAGATAGCGGGCGAGGAGGATGATCCCGGCGTTGATCCCGTTGCCGATGATGATGCTGCCGAGGAAGGCGGTGTTCGGATTCAGGTAGTGGATCACCCCGCGCGAGAGCGCGAACGTGAGCGCCACGCCGGTGAAGAGCGGGATGGCGAGCAGGGGCACCGAGCGGACGGTACGGTAGTAGAGGATCAGGGCGAGGCCCACCGCGCTGAGCGTCAGGGCGCTGGAGAGCGCCAGGTCGCGCACCAGCGCCTCCTGGGCCTCGATCACGCCGCGGATCTCGCCGCCGTATCCGATCTCGATGCTGGGGTCGAAGCTCTTCGGATCCAGGGCTTTCACAATCCCGTCGACGGCGTTGAAGATGCGCTGGTCGTCCTCCAGGCTCACCGCCGCTCCCGGAGGAGAGAGCATCATCACCAGCGTGTGGCCGTTCTCGCCGGCGAGGTATCCGTCGGGATACCGATCGAGCCGCGCATAGGCCGACTTGATGCGGCCCACCGCCTCGTCGAGATTCGGCGCCTTTGCGGTCTCCGCTTCCTCGGCGAGATCGAGGAGCAGCGGATTCGCCTTCGCGACCTGCGCCTTCAGCGCGTCGCGCGCCGCGACCAGATCCTTGAGGTCGGCGTACAGCGCGCCGTGGCGGTCGAGGAACTCCTTCTCCGCGTCGACCCGGTAGTGCACCTGCGAGATCAGCGAAGGCGGAAGCTGCTTCAGCTTCGCCGCCAGCGCGTCGACGAACCTCTCGCCCGCCTTGAGGTCGTCGGTGCGCACCACCACCGTGAGGTGGGAGAAGCCCCCGATG
>DASREU010000280.1:0-2552 GCA_035651935.1 Myxococcales bacterium
CTACCAGGGCTGGGGCGAGGGGCGACAGGGACCGCAGGCCGCGTCGCGGCCCGTCGGCCAGGCGATGGAGATCGCCTCGATCAGCGGGAACACCGTCACCTTCACCACCGGGTTCCACCAGACCTATCGCGTCAACCACTCCGCGCACCTGGTGCAGATCTCCGACGGCGCCAAGGTGGTGCCGACCACGAAGTGGTCCGGCATCGAGGAATTGACGGTGGAGAACGGCAGCGGCGGTGACGGCGGCGGCAACATCCGCGTGTTCGCCAGCTCGCACTGCTGGGCGAAGCACATCGAGAGCCGCAACCAGAACGCCGGCGCCGCGTTCGCCTTCGACGGCTCTTTCCAGTGCGAGCTGCGCGACTCCTACCTGCACAGCGCGCAGGATCCCAATCCGGGCGGCGCCGGGTACGGCATCGTCTTCGACAGCTACACCGCCGACTCGCTGGCCGAGAACAACATCGTCTGGAGCTTCAACAAGGTCTCCGCGTTCCGCAGCTCGGGCGGGGGCAACGTCTTCGCCTACAACTATTGCGAGGACATGTACGGGCAGGGCTATCCGACCATCGTGGAGGTCGGGATCAACGCCTCGCACATGGCGGGCTCGCACCACGAGCTGTTCGAGGGCAACCAGGGGCCGAACTTCGACAGCGACTCGTACTGGGGGAGCCAGATGTACATCACCGCCTTCCGCAACCACCTCACGATGATGCGCAGGAACATCAGCGGCGTCGCGGCGCTCGGAAATGGCGTGCTCGCAAATCTGAGGGACGAGAACAACAAGCGCGGCATCGGGCTCACCGTCTACCAGAAGTGGTACAGCTTCGTCGGCAACGTCATCGGCGTTCCCAACGGATATCTGCAGACTCCGGCGATCGGATTCGCGTATCCGGCGACGTTCGGCCCCGGCCCGCAGGGCACCACCTTCCGCTACGAGTGGCTCGGCGGCGCGTTCGGCACCGATACGAGCCCGACGTACACGCCGATCTGGCAGATCGGCTACGACGGCTCGAACTGGTTCACCACCCAGGAGAGCACGTCGCAGGCGACTGTGCAGCGAGACGCCAACTACGACTACTTCACCAGGCAGGTGCACTGGCACGGGATCGGCGGCACCGGGCAGAACAACGGGCTCACCGCTCCTCCGGGAGTCGCGCTGCCCGACTCGCTCTACCTCACCGCCAGGCCGGCCTTCTTCGGCTCGAATCCGTGGCCCTGGGTCGACGGCAGCAACGCGTCGAATCCGCTGCCGGGGATCCTTCCCGCCCGGATGCGCTTCGACGCGGGGACGCCCAACCAGCCCTGAGGCCGCGCTACTCCCGCAGGCCGCGCGGGATGATCGCGCGGCCGAGCAGGTCGAAGGCGCCCTGGACGGCGAGGGCGAGCAGGGCCGCCGGGATCGCCCCTTCCAGGATCAGTCCGGTGTCCGCCAGCCGGATGCCGGCGAGGATGGTCTGGCCGTAGCCGCCGGCGCCGATCAACGCGCCCAAGGTCGCGGTCCCGACGTCGATCACCGCCGCGGTCTGGATCCCTGCAAGGATCGAAGGCGCCGCGAGGGGAAGCTCGATGCGGGTGAGCACGGCGCGCGGTGGCAGCCCGAGCGCCTCGCCCGATTCCCGCAGCTCCGGCGCGATGCCGGCGATCCCGGCGTGCGTTCCCCGCACGATCGGGAGCAGGCTGTAGAGGAAGAGGGCCACGATCGCCGGCCCCGCGCCGATCCCGAGCAGCGGGATCATGAAGACCAGCAGGGCGAGCGACGGCACCGTCTGGATGGCGCCGGTGATCCCGAGGATTCCTTGCCCCAGGCGCGGCCGGCGCCAGGCGAGGATTCCCAGCGGGATCGCCACGGCGACGGCAGCCGCGAGCGAGACCGCCACCAGGAAGAGGTGCTCGAGGGTCCGCCGGGCGATCCGCCCGGCGGCGCTGCGCGAGGTGGTCGTCGTGGCGATCGACAGCTTCGCGGCGAGGAAGTCGGACGCGACCTGCGCCTCGGGAACCCGGTCGATCAGCGCGCGCGCGTTCATCGCGATCATCTCGCGCGCGGAGATCGCTCCTTCCAGCTTCGAGAGCGCGCGCCGCGCGGCCTCGGGGAGATCGGCGCGCTCGAGCAGGACTGCGTCGTAGCGGGGGAAAGCGCCGCGGTCGTCTTCCAGGACCACCAGATCGCCGGCCTGGATCTCGGCGTCGGTGGAGTACAGGTCCGTGGCGGCGATCTCCCCGGCGCGGAGCGCCCGGTACGCGAGCGCATGCTCCATCCCGCGGACGTGCGCCTCGGAAAAGCCGTACACCTCGCGCAGCCGCGGCCAGCCATCGCGCCGCCGGATGAACTCGTTCGTGAGCCCGATCTCCAGCTCGCTGTGCCGGGCGAGCGCGGAGAGCGAGCCGATCCCCAGGCGGGTGGCATCGGCGCGCCGCATCCCGATGGCATAGGTGTCCTCGAACCCCAAGGGACCGCTGGCGCGCAGCGAGAGCTTCGCCAACGCCGGCGCGAGGTCGCGATTCCCCCCGAGCAGCTCCTCGGCGATGGTCCCGGTGTACTCCGGATAGAGATC
>DASREU010000281.1:0-5640 GCA_035651935.1 Myxococcales bacterium
TCAGCGCCTCGATCCGGTGGATCTTTCCCGCCAGCCAGGCCGCGCGGCCCCGGTCGAGCGCCTGCCGCATCCACTCGCGCGCCGGCATCGGACCCGCCAGCAGGAGCTGAAGCGCGTCCGCGGCGGCCCAGATCCCCTCGCCGAACTGTCGCAAGAGCTCCGCGAGCAGCGAGAGATTGCGCACCCCGCGGGCCACGGGCTGGACCGCGTCGCCCGTCCGTTCCACCAGCCCCCAGCGCACCAGCAGCGCGAACGTCTCGTCCACCGTCGATTCCAGGCTCTTTCCCGGGGCGAAGATGAACTCGTACTTCAACAGGCGCGAAGCCTCGCGGGCGCGCTGGAGGAGCTCGTCGTGCGAGGCCGGCTGCCCGCGGAACGAGCGCAGTGCGGCGGCGAGGATCGCGGGCGCGACCAGGAAATGGAGGATCCCGTTCTTGTGGTAGTCGAGCGCGATCCTCCGCTCCTGCGGCACCTCGTAGAAGCGCTCCCCTCCCGCCTCGTGCCGCTCGAGGGTGCCGTCCGCGCAGAGCACCTCCAGCGCCTTGGCCACCATCGGCCGCATGGGCTCGTCACCGCTCCGGGCGCCGCCGTCGAGCGCGGCCATGTGCAGGAACTCGGCGCGATCGAGGATCTCCGTCTCGCTCATCGCCCGCCGATCGTGGCTGAGCAGCGCCGCCGCGAGGAGCCCCGTGGGCGCCAGCGGCGCCGCCGCGTTGATCCCCGCCTCGATCCGCAGCCCGAGCTGCTGGACGAGCTTCTTCTTCTCCTCCGCCGTGCAGGTCTTCGGATCGAGCCCGCGCTCGCGGAAGAGCTGCGCCAGCGAGATCGGCTCGTCCACGCGGATCGTGATCCGCCCGTACCGGCTGCGCAGCACCTTCGTCGCGGAGAGCAGGGCCTTCGCGTCCTCCTTCTGCTTCTCGCCCCCGAGCAGCTCCCGCTGGTACGCGCGCTCCTCGACGATCTTCTCGTACGAGAGGCTGATCGGCGCGAAGTACGCGTCGGACTTCACCCCCGTCAGCCAGGCGTCGACCTCCAGGGTGAGCATGCCGAACTTCGGGGGCAGCAGCTTGCCGGTGCGAGAGCGCCCGCCTTCGATGAAGAACTCCTGCGTGAAGCCGTCCTGGAGCAGGCGCTTCACGTACGCGCCCATCGTCGCCGCGTAGATCCGGTCGCCGCGGAAGCTGCGCCGGATGAAGTACGCGCCGCCGGCGCGCAGCAGCCGTCCTACCGGCCAGAAGTTGAGGTTGTCTCCCGCCGCGACGTGGGGCGGCTGCAGCCCGTAGTCGTCGCAGATCATGGAAAGGATCATGTAATCGATGTGCGACTTGTGGCAGGGACAGAGGATCAGCGGCCCCTTCTTGCTCGCCTCGACCAGCCGCTTCATCCCCTCCTCGTCGACGTCCACCCCGTCGTAGATACGGTGGAAGACGAAGTTGAGAAACCCCTTCAGCGCGTCGACGACGAACGGGTTGTAGCGCGCGGCGATCTCCCGCAGGTCCTTGCGCGCTTCCTTCTCCACGCTCGCGTCCGCGCGCCCTCGCTCCCGCGCGATCTCGGCCAGCGCCCGCCGCAGCGAAAGATCGCGCAGCGTCTCCTCGATCACCCGGGCGCTGGACTTGAGCGGCGGCCCGGTCACCACCCGGGTCTCGCGCGCCAGGTGCTGGTGCAGCCAGCCCCGCACCCGCCGCGCCACCCGCGCCGGCTCCGCGCCCGCGTTCATCGCGTTCACGTCCGCCAGCGAGACGGTCTCGCCGACCTTCACGTAGCTGTTGCGCCGGTTGAAGAGGAACCCGAGGAAGGTGCGGATCGCCCCGGGCTCCTCGGGATCGCCGAACAGCGCGTCGCGCCAGGAGCCGCCGAGCTTCTTCGGCCGCTTGCGCCAGAGGAAGGTGAGCGGCACCAGCACGATGGGCCGCGCCTGCGCGCGCTGCAGCTCGATCAGCGCGGGAAACGGATCGGGCAGCCTGGTCACCGCCGACGGCAGCGTGCGCGGCGCGCGGAGGAAGACCATCGCCGCCTCGCCGCGCCGGACCGCTTCCACCACATGCGCCACTTCGCCGCCCTGGGGAGCGCGGATCTGCCGCCCGCCGAGATACCAGCGGGCGAACGGCGCGAAGATGCGGACGCCCAACCCCGTCGCCGCGCGCGCGAGCGGCAGGCGGCGCCTCCAGAACGTCCAGTTGAAGTAGAGCAGGTGGAGCAGCGAGCTGGAGCGGAGCACGTACACCAGCGTTCCCTCGCGGGCGAGCTTCTCCAGCCTCGGCAGCGCGTCGGTGGGGAAGGGGACCGCCTCGAACAGCTTGTGCAGCAGCCAGCGCGCGAAGGGGCCGTACCGGGCAGGCCGCGCCAGAGGCAGCGCCCGCGCCGTAGGGACCAGCTGCGTGCCAGGCGCCGAGTCGGCCATGGTCGCACTCTATCCGAGTCGAGCGCCCCCGGCCGCAAACCGGACGCGAGTGCTCATCGGGTGGAGCATCCGGGGGAACCCCCCAGCGCCCGCAGCTCCGCGACCCTCTTTCCCGGGTCCGCCAGAAGCGCCTGCGCCAGCTGCTCCAGCCGCGCGGCGGCGCCGGGAGTGGCGCGCAGCCAGGCGATGCAGGTCGCGCCCGAGGACCGCTCCAGACGCTCGCTGGCTCCGCGCGCTTCGCGGACTTCGCTCAACCAGAGATCTCCGGCGGCCCGCTCCAGGGCGTCGAAGAGCCCGCGGCGCTCGGCGAGCTGGCCCGCGACGTCCAGCTCCGCCTCGCTCTCGCCGAGGCCGTCCTGCTGGGCGCGGGCGCAGAGGGCGTCGAAGAGCGCGGCGTCCGTCTCGAGCTCGGCCCGCACCCAGGCGACGAGGAACGCCGGATCGAGCTGCGCGGCCATCAGCGCGGATTGTACTGGACGTCGTGGGTGGCGGTCTGGCCGGGCTCGATGGTGATCTCGGCGTCGCGTTCCCCGAGCCGCTCGTGCCAGATCCGCAGCTTGTGCTTGCCCGGCGGAATCCCGTCGATCTTGTACGTGCCGTCCTCGCCGGAGACCGCGTACGCCGCCGTCGGCAGCACGAGGAGCCAGGCGCGCATCCAGGGATGGACGTCGCAGCTCACCTTGAAGATGCCTTCCTTCTTCAGCTTGGTCGGCACCACGTGCCCGGGGATCGGCATCGCGTAATTCATCAGCGTCACGTCGCCGGCCTGGGCGCGCACGTTGTGCAGCGCCTTGTCGCTGTTGATCACGTCGACGGTGGCGCCGAGCGGGGCCGCCAGCACGTGGGGGACGAACGAGCACTGCTGCTGATCGAGCTTTTCTTTCGGCGGCTTGAAGTTCGCGGGCAGCTTGACGTCGGGGAGCCAGATCACCGCGTTCTTCACCCCGCCCCCCTTCGCCACCACCAGCGACTCGTCGGGCTTGGTGTTCCCGCACACCTTCATGTCCCGGGTGACCGGCAGGTCGGCGAGCTTGGGGGCAAGCCCGGCCAGCGACACCTTTCCCGTGAGCGTTCCGGCATCGGCGGCGAGAAGAAGGGCGATGAGGAGCATGGGCGCCGTTGAGTAGTCGAACCTCCCGCTCCTGACAAGCTCCCCTTGACAGGGCCCCGTCGCTGTCTACATTCGCGCCCCGTTTCCAACCGGAGGCTCATCGATGGCAGCGAAGGAGATCACTTTTCACCAGGCCGCCCGCGAACAGATCCTGCGCGGAGTGAAGATCCTCTCTGACGCGGTGGCCGTGACGCTGGGGCCGAAGGGGCGCAACGTGGTGCTGGAGAAGTCGTTCGGCGCCCCGACCGTCACCAAGGACGGCGTCACCGTCGCCAAGGAGATCGATCTCGGCGATCGCTTCCAGAACATGGGTGCGCAGATGGTGCGCGAGGTGGCGACCAAGACGAGTGACATCGCCGGCGACGGCACCACCACCGCGACCGTGCTGGCCGCCTCGATCTACGGCGAGGGCTTGCGCCTGGTCGCTGCGGGCCACAACCCCATGGCGATCAAGCGCGGCATCGACCAGGCGGTCGCCGCGATCGTCGACGAGCTGAAGAAGCTGAGCACGAAGACGCAGGGCAAGACCGAGATCGCGCAGGTCGGCACCATCTCCGCGAACGGCGACGAGACCATCGGCAACATCATCGCCGACGCCATGGAGAAGGTGGGCAAGGAAGGCGTCATCACCGTCGAGGAAGCGAAGGGCCTCGAGACCACCCTCAAGGTGGTGGAAGGAATGCAGTTCGACCGCGGCTACATCTCGCCGTACTTCGTCACCGAACCGGCGCGCATGGTGGTGGAGCTCGAGGAGCCCTACCTCCTCATCACCGAGAAGAAGATCAGCGCGATGGCCGACCTGATCCCGCTGCTCGAGCAGGTGGTCCGCACCGGGAAGCCGGTCCTGATCATCGCCGAGGAGATCGAGGGCGAGGCGCTCGCCACCCTGGTGGTGAACAAGCTGCGCGGTACGCTGAAGGTGGCGGCGGTGAAGGCGCCCGGGTTCGGCGACCGGCGCAAGGAGATGCTCAAGGACATCGCCGTGCTCACCGGCGGCCAGGTGATCGCCGAGGAGCTGGGCAAGAAGATGGAGCAGGTGGGCCTGGGCGATCTGGGGCGCTGCAAGCGGGTCAGCATCGACAAGGACAACACCACGCTGGTCGACGGCGCCGGGCAGAAGAAGGAGATCGAGGGCCGGATCAAGCAGATCCGCGCGCAGGTCGAGGAGACCACCTCCGACTACGACAAGGAGAAGCTCCAGGAGAGGCTCGCGAAGCTTTCCGGCGGCGTGGCGGTGGTGCAGGTCGGCGCCGCCACCGAGACGGAGATGAAGGAGAAGAAGGCCCGGGTGGAAGACGCGCTGCACGCGACCCGCGCCGCCGTCGAGGAAGGCATCGTGCCCGGCGGGGGCGTGGCGCTGATCCGCGCGCGCAAGGCGCTCGACAAGCTGCAGCCGGCCGGCGACGAAGCCAGCGGCGTGCAGATCGTCCGGCGGGCCGTGGAAGAGCCGCTGCGGCGGATCGTCGGCAACGCGGGTCTCGAGGGCAGCATCGTGCTGCAGAAGGTCGAAGAAGGGAACGGCGGGTTCGGCTTCAACGCGCGCACCGACAAGTACGAGGACCTGGTGAAGTCCGGGGTGATCGATCCGACGAAGGTGACGCGCACCGCGCTGCAGAATGCAGCCTCCGTCGCGGGACTGCTGCTCACCACCGAGGCGATGATCGCCGAGGCGCCCAGGAAGAAGACCAGGTCGGCCGGCGGCGGCGCCGGCGCCGGGATGGGCGGAATGGGTGGGATGGGCGGCATGGGTGGGATGGGCGGAATGGGTGGAATGGGCGGGATGGATTACGGCGGGGGCGACGACCTGGATTACTGAGCCGGGGCGTTTTCGGGAGGCTCGCCGGCCGGCGGGCCTCTCTCGCTTCGGGGGTCCGCAGCCCGTGAAAACGTTGCCTCCACCCCTGTAACCTTGTACTGCTTGGGCATTCGCGGTGGAGGCCGCGCGCATGCCCAAGACCCTGCTCCTCGCCGACGATTCGAAGACGATCCAGCAAGCGGTCAGCATGACGTTCGCGGGCGAGGACGTGAAGCTCACCATGGTCGCGGACGGCGAGGCGGCCCTCGCGGCGGCGAAGCAGTCGAAGCCGGACCTCATCCTCGCCGACGTCGGCATGCCGAAGCTCGG
>DASREU010000282.1:0-31988 GCA_035651935.1 Myxococcales bacterium
CAACCAGCTGGTGTACGAGAACCACGAGGCGCAGACCAAGGTGATGGACCCGGAGTCGGCGATGAAGTCCGGCGCCCTGGCGTTCTTCGGCGACAAATACACCCAGCTGGCGAAGGTGCGGGTGCTGCAGATCGGCCCCTCGATCGAGCTCTGCGGCGGCACGCACGTGGGGCGCTCCGGCGACATCGGGCTCTTCAAGATCGTCAGCGAAGGCGCGATCGCAGCCGGCGTCCGCCGCCTCGTGGCCGTGACGGGACCGGAAGCGCTGAAGCTGGTGCACGAGGAGGAGCAACAGCTGCAGCGCGCGGCCGCGGCGCTGCGCACCGCGCCGAAGGACGTCGCGCTCCGCGCCGAGCAGGCGATCGGGCGTATCCGCGAGCTGGAGCGGGATCTGGAGGCGCTGCAGCGAAAGCAGGCGGCGGCCCGATCGAGCGAGATGGCCCAGGAAGCGCGCGAGGTGCGCGGGGTTAAGGTGCTGGCCGCGCGGTACGAGGGCGACCCCGAGGCGATGCGCGAGCTCGCGGACAAGCTGCGCGACCAGCTGAAGAGCGGCATCGTGGTGCTGGGCGGCGAGAAGGAAGGAAAGGCCACGCTGCTGGTGGCCGTCACGCCCGACCTGACGAAGAAGTACCGCGCAGGCGACTTCGTGAAGGAGCTGTCGAAGACGCTGGGCGGACGCGGCGGCGGCAAGCCCGATCTCGCGCAAGCCGGCGGCGGCGACCCCGCACAGCTCGATGCCGCGCTGGCCCGCGCCTACGAGCTGGTCTGAAGCCAGCCCGCGATCACGCGCTCGGCAAGCGCGCGATCCGGCGCCTCGATCCGAAGCCGTTTCTGCCGGCTGGCATGGCCGCTGACCAGGACGCATCGTCGCCGGGGCACTTGCAAGGCGTCGGCCACGAACGCGATCAGCGCGTCGTTTGCCCTGCCGTCGAGAGGCGGCGCGGCGAGCCGGATCTTGATCGCGCCGCCATGAAGCCCGAGCGCATTCGTGCGCTTCGCGCCCGGTTGCGCGTGGACTTCGATCTCGAGATCCTCTCCGATCCATCGCCAGGGAGTCACGCGCGTTCCTTCGCTCAGGGCCGCGGCCGGTGGTCTCATTCTGGCACCCTCCGTCGCATTCCGGGACCCCCGTTTACGCCGTGCTTCCTCTGCGAGAGGCGCGGCACGGCCGCTGCAAAGGCCCCTCCCCGGGCGCACCTGCGCCGCCAGGGGGGACTTCATGCACGACGAAAAGCTCTTGTCAGCCGGACAGGATTCGCTTCGCTTTCTCGACGCGCGGTTCGAGCCGCTCGATCCCGTGTTCGACGCCGACGAGCCGGCGTTCCACCGGTTCCGGCGCACCCGGGCTCGCGGCGCCGCCGCCGCGGTTGCGCTCGCGGCCACGCTCGCGTGTGGCGGCTCCGCCCCGGCGCCCGTCCAGGCGGGCGATGCGATCCTCGTCCAACTCGCGGAAGGCGCGGCGCCGCCCGCCGCGGAGCCTCGCACCGGCGACGGGCCGCCCATCCTGGCGCTGCCGCAGGTCGCGGCCGCCGACGAGCCGCCGCTCCTGCGGGTGCCGCTCGAGCCGGGCGCGGACCCCGCCGCCGCCGCCGCTGCGGCGGCGGCGCAGACGGGCGTGGCGTTCGCCGAACCCGTGTATCTCTACCGATCCCGGCGGACGCCGAACGACTCGCGGTACCGGGAACTGTGGGGCCTCGCGAAGATCAACGTACCGGCCGCCTGGGACCGATCGACGGGAGCGCGCAGCGTGGTGGTGGCGGTGGTCGACGACGGGGTCGCGCTCGATCACTCGGACCTCGAGCCGAACCTCTGGCACAACCCGGAGGAGCTGGGGAACAACGATCGCGACGACGACGACGACGGGTATGTCGACGACGTCAACGGCTGGGACTTCGTCGACGGCGACGCCGATCCTTCCCCGGCGAGCAGCGGCGATGAGCGCTGGCACGGCACGCACGTGTCCGGCACCATCGGCGCCCTGGGCAACAACGGAGCCGGCGTGGTCGGCGTGAACTGGAACGTCTCCCTGATGGCGCTGCGCGCCATCGGCCCTCGCGGCGGCCGCAGCGACGACCTCGCCAAGGCCATCGACTTCGCCGTCGAGCACGGCGCTCGCGTGATCAACGCCTCCTGGGGAGGAGGCGGCGGGAGCCAGGCCATCGCGAGCGCGGTCTCGCGCGCGGAGCGCAAGGGCGTACTCTTCGTCGCCGCCGCGGGGAACGACGCGGAAGCGTCGCCGTCGTTTCCCGCCAACCTCAAGCTCGACAACCTCATCTCGGTCGGCGCCACCGGACCCGACGACCTGCTGGCTTCGTTCTCCGATCGCGGCGCCATGGTCGCCGCTCCCGGCGTGGGCATCCTCTCCACCACCGCCCCCGGGAAGTACGAGCGCTACGACGGCACCAGCATGGCGGCCCCGCACGTGTCCGGCCTCGCGGCGCTGCTCTGGTCGGTGCATCCGGACGCGACGCTTGCGCAGGTGCGCAACGCGATCTTCGCTTCCGGCGTTCCGGTGAAAGGCGTGCAGCACGGTCGGATCGATGCCGCCCGCGCGCTCGCTGCGCTCGACGGCGAGGCCGCCGGGGGCGGTGCCGCCCTGAAGCTCTCGCGCGATCAGCTGACGTTCGCCGTCCGACCGGGGCGCGTTCCCCGCGCGCAGACGGTCGCGGTGGCGAAGGTGGGAGGCGGCACGGTGGCGTTCACCGCCGCGGCCGATGCGAAATGGATCCTGCTCAGCCGCACCGAGGGCGAAACGCCGGCGCGGCTCTCGGTGCGCGTCGATCCGAGAGGGCTCGGCAGCGGAAAGCACCAGGCCCAGGTGACGTTCACCGCGGGCGAGGCGTCGGCGCGGCTGACCGTGACCGCGCAGGTCGGCAACGCTCCGGTCGTGGCCGTCCAGGGAGAAGGATGTGCGCTGAGCGAAGGCAAGCTGCGGGTGCGTGCAGGCGCCGGCTGCGCGCTGGTTGCGGCCGAGGGCGCCTCGCCGGGCGTGCAGTGGACGCTTCCTGGTGGAGCGCAGATCGGGGGGAGCCAGCTCTATGGGCAGTTCGTCCGGCGCGGCGAGTTCGAGGTCCTGCTCAGCTCCGACGAAGGCGTGGTCGACTCGGTTCCGGTGGTCATCGAATGAGCCGTTCCGTGCGATGGTGCGCCGCATGCCGGCGCGACAGCTCTGGGCTTTCCTCACCGGGTCGGACGTGAGCGGGCTGATCGACGGCGTCGCGGCGCGGGAGCCTGGCCTCGTCGTGTCGCAAGGGCGTTACCTGCGCGGCGATCCCCGGGCGCTGCTGGAACGGCCGGAGGCGCTGGAGCGTCGGGAATCGTTGCCCGGCGAGCGGCGCATCTACCTGCTCCACCGCAAGCACTCCTCCGACGTGGTCGCGCACCTGCAGCCTGCCGGCCCTTTCGCGGGATGGGCGCAGATCGACGAGGAGAAGACCGACTGCCTCGTTCTCCGGCTCCGGGAATCGCCGCCGGGAGAGCTCGAGCCCGCGCGCATCTACGCGCACGTGACCTGGTGGCGGGCGGCCGACAAGGTCCGGAAGCGTCCGATGTTCTCGATCTGGGCGAGCCAGACGCTCAAGTGGATCACCGCCCGGCTCCCGCCCACGTCCGCGAAGATGCTTCGCATCGGCCCCGAGGCCCTCTCGCTGGCCCGGGCGGGGGAGGTCCGGCTGACGTATCTGTACCGGACCATCGCTCCCTAGCGCGTGGTCGCGCCGGCTGTCTCGCAGCGCCGCGGGAGTCCGCGCGCTGCCGTGGGAGCAGGGTCCCGGGCTCTACACCTCGAGGGTGAGATACCCGAGCGGCTTCTCCAGCCGCCGCAGCACCGGGAGGGCGACGTTCACCACAGGCACTCCGCCGCGCGTGACGCCGCGCAGGGTCCCTCGGTGGGCATGCCCGTGGACGGCGAGGTTCGGGCGGAGCTGATCGATGGGGCCGGACAGACGGGTGGCGCCGAGGAAGGGAAAGATCTCCAGCGGCTCCCCTTCCAGGGTCTGCCGGCACGGAGAGTAGTGCAACAGTGCCACCCGGTGGCGGGTGCGGAGCTGGAAGAGCGCCTTCTCCAGCTTCAGCTCTTCTGCGATGGAGGCATCGACGAACGACTTGATCGCCTCCTCGCCGAACCTCTGCAGCTGCGACTGCTCGAATCCGCCGGCAAACCCCTTCACTCCGGCCACGCCGAGGTCATTGAGCGTCCACGGCTCGCCGTCGAGGACGTGGATCCCGGAATCGCAGAGGACGCTGCGCACCACCGCGGCCTCGCCGCCCTCGAAGTCGTGGTTGCCGAGCACCGCGCACTTCTCCATGTCGATCTGCGACAGTTCCTCGGCGAGCCAGAGCGCCTCCTCGCGCGTCCCGTGATCGGTCAGGTCACCGGCGAGGAGAAGGACGTCCGCTTCCTGATCCACGCCCCGGAGGGCGACAGCGATGTTGCGGCGAGTGTCCGCCCGGCAGTGAAGATCACCGACTGCGGCGATGCGCATCTTTCTTTCCTCTGACCGGGGGGCGAACCGGGTAGGTCTCGTCCCCTCTCCATCCCTCCGTCTCGATCTCCCGCGCGTCCTGGTACCCCTCCACGTTGGTCTCGTGGAGGTACTGCTGGCGCGAAAGCAGCGTCCCGCGGCAGACGCGCTCCGCCGGAGCAGCCTCGTCTTCCTGCTGCTGCAGGCGGCGGGTCATCTCCTGCATCACCCATCCGGGGATCTGCTCCTTGTCGTGCGGAAAGGCGAACCGGAACATGATCAGGTGCACCAGCAGCACCTGCCAGTGCCGGTCGCCGAAGCGAGCCAGCAGATGGTTCCAGTCGAGCTGACTGCCCTTGCACCGCAGCAGGTGGTGGATGTCCGCGCCATCGAATCGCTCCCGCTCCTGGATGAACGCCTTCTGCCAGATCATCTCTTCCGCCGGCACCACCAGCGCATCGCGGTCGAGCACGGTTGCGGTCAACGCGCGCCGTCGCCAGTGATCGTCGACCGTCGCGATCCCGTTGCCCGAAGAGAAGATCAGGTCGATGAAATAGGGGCCGGCATAGGCTTTCGCCAGCCACATGGCGTCGGTCACCTCGACGCGATAGCCGGCCTCGGCGAGCGCCTGGAGCGCGATCTGCACGTCCTCCTTGCGGATGAAGAGGTCGAGGTCCTTGGTGTCGCGCCAGATCCCGGTGTGCGTCTTCAGCGCGTAGGCGCCGCCGACCATGGGGTCGAGCCCACGCTCCTGCAGGATCCGCAGGGCCTCGCGGTGGGCGTGGCGTTCATCCTGCTCTTCGGGGCTGAGTCGCTCCGTCGCTCCCACTCCTCCAAGTTGGGGACGCGCCGTAATGCGGGCAAACCGCAGCGCGGTCAGCGGCGCCGCTTCTCTGGCGCCGCTGCCGGACGGCGCGGCGACCGCCCGCCCTGGATCAGGACGAGCCGCCGGGCAGGCGCCTTCCGGGGAGGCCGGATCGCGGTGGAAGCCCGCGCCGGGCTGCGCGCCGGCCCGATGCGAGCGAGCGCCCGGCGCTTCCAGCGCGGCTGGCAGGAGGGGCAGAAGAAAGTGCTCCTTCCTCCTTGCACGATGCGCTCGATCGGCGTCCGGCAGTTCGCGCACGGCTGACCCACCCGATCGTAGACGAGGAAGACGTTTTCGCCGCCTTCCTCGACGTACGTGATCGGCTCCGGGCTGTCCTCGTCGCGGAGCGTGGCCCGCAACGACTCGTCGATGGCGCGGGCGAGCCGCGCGGTCTCCTCGCGCGTCATCGACACCGCCGGCCGGCGGGGATCGATCTTCGCGCGGTAGAGCGATTCGGAGACCTGGATGTTCCCCAGCCCCGCCAGCGTGCGCTGATCCATCAAAGCTTCCTTCATCGACCTGCGGGTGTGGACCAGCGCCGCGTGCAGGCGATCGACGTCGATCCCCGCGAGCGGATCCGGCCCCAGCGCGCGAAGCGCCGGCGACGCCCGGAGCTGTTCCGTCTTTCCGCGGATCAGCCGCCCGAAGAGGCGCATGTCCCGGTAGTCGAGCGCCTGCCCATCGTCGAGGACGAGCGAGGCCCGCAGCCACGGCGGAGCGGGCTCGTCGACGCGCCGGAGCACCCATTTTCCGGTCATCCCCAGATGGGAGATCAGCCCCTCGCCGCCGTCGAAGGAGAGCAGCATCCACTTCCCGAACCGCTCGATGCCGAGCAGCCGGTGTCCGGCGAGCCCGGCGAACCGCGCCGGAGTCTGTCCGCGGATCACGCGAGACTTCGCAGCGCGTGCCGAAACGATGCGGCGGCCCGCCAGCCAGCGGCGCAGTTGACGCGACGCGATCTCGACCTCGGGAAGCTCGGGCATGCGGGGTCAGATGTCACGGCGGGGCATCCGGTGCAACCCGGTGCTCGAGCGCGTCCTCCAGCCGCCGCAGCGTCGCGCGCGCGTCGCGGGAGGTCAGCGCCGCCCCTCCCCATCGGGCCGCCGCGTAAGCGTCCGCGGCCTCGCGAACGGCCGGAAACCGTCGCGCCACTTCCCCCGCGGTCGCCGCCGGCGCGATCTGCACGCCGGCCCGGCGGAGTCGCCCTCGCGCCGTGCGCCAGAGACGAAGCGCCCTTCGCTGATCGGGCGAGAGCGCGGTCCCGCGCCCGGAGCCGGCGCGCAGCCGCAGGCGCCGCAGCCCGGCCAGCAGTCCAGCGACGGCCAGGGCCGCCGCCAGCCAAGCGGCACCCCCGCGGAGCCGGCCCGCGCCACCTGTTCCGGCCAGCCTGCGGCCGGCCTGGCCCGCGATCTGCGCGAGCCGCCGGATCGCCTGCGCCTGCGAGAGCAGATCGTAATCGACCACGAACGTCCGCCAGCGCTGCTGCAGCCCATCCCAAAGCAGCACCGCGCGCGCCCAGAGGCCCTCCTGCCTGCTGCCGCGCGCGGAGGCCGGCGTGGGATCGAAGCGGACGAAGCCCACCTCCGGGAACCAGGCCTCCACCCAGCTGTGGGCGTCCCCGGCGCGTACCACGTAGTACCCGGCATCGGTGCGCCGCCCGCCGAAGTAACCGGTGACGTTGCGCGCGGGGATCCCCAGGCTGCGCAGCATCACCACCATCGCGCTGGAGAACAGCTCGCAGTGGCCGGCGCGGCGGACGAAGAGAAAGTCGGCGATCGGATCGCGCGACTCCCGTTCGGGCAGCTCGCGCGTGTACCTCAACGCCGTCGCCAGCCAGTGCTCGATCGCCACGGCGGCGTCCGCCGGATCCTTCCCGCCTCCGAGCCGCTGCGCGAGCGCGCGCACCCGCGGACTGAGGGCCTCCGGGACCTCGAGATCGGGCGCCAGCCAGGGCGGGTAGCGCCGTTCGCGGCCGCGGATCGCCGCCAGATCGGGCTCCTCGCGGTCCACCACCACGATGTACCGGAGGTCGTTGCCGTCGACGGGCTGGTAGAAGAGATCTCCCGAGGCATTCCGGTACAGCCGCTGCGCGCCGGCGCGCGTGGAACCGGGCCGCCGGAATTCCACGTTCAGCGGCCAGCCTTGCGGCGTCAGGACGACCCCGTCGCTGAAGGCCCCGACCACCTCGACGTCGGCGGTGAGCAGCGAGGCCGGACGGCCGCGGTGCGTGCGGGTGGGAAGCCGGTGCGACGGGATGATCCCCGATCCGTCGGAGCGCCAGCCCTGCCCGGTCCAATGCGAGAGGGCCCGGGCGCGCCAGTGCATGCCCAGGGTCTCGGGATCGCCGTGCGGCGGCGGATCGAGCCGCACGCGCAACACCACCCGCGGATCGTCCTCGATGGTCCCGTGCTCCGCCAGGTCCACCCGGTCGCCCAGCCCGGCCACCGGCGAGGGCCGTGAGGCGCGGCGCCAGCCGCCGATGGTGACGCGAGGGAAGGTGAAGAACACCAGCGCGGCGCCGGCGATGGCCAGGCTGGAGAGCAGCGCGAGGCCGCCGAGCAGTGCCGGCGTGGCGATCCGGCGCGAGTTGAGCAGCGCGGCCGAGCCCGACTCTCCCCGTCCGGCTTCGATCGCGAACCGCAGATGCGTCAGCGCCAGCGCCCAGGTGCCGGTCACGGCGAAGCCGAGGAAGGCGAAGCCGAAGGTGAGCTCCGCGGCCAATGCCGCGCCTGCGCAGAGCAGGAGCAGAGAGAGGAGGAGGAGCAGCAGCTCGTCGCGTTCGGTCCCGCGTTGCCAGAGGCGGTGGATGCAGAGCAACTCGACGAACCAGGCCGCCGCGAGGACGATGTCGACGTGGGCGAAGAGGACCTGGCCGGCGAACACCAGCAGGGCGCCGCCGAGCAGGGTCGACCAGGCCCACTGCCACCGGCCGCGGAGCTCGTCGCCGCCGATGGCGGAGATGATCAGGCCCAGGGGAAAGAGCAGGAGCATCGCCGGCCCGAGCTCGCCGGAAACGGCACAGCTGACGAACGCCAGCGTCGCCGCGGCGGTCCCGGCCCAGCGCTGCGCCTGCAGCAGCGTCGGGGTGCGCAGCGTCACGCCGGCACCTCGAGGATCGAAGCCTGCGCCTCGGGGACCGGCGCCGCCTCCTCGCCACCGCAGGGCTCGACGAGGGCCAGCATGCGGAGCGCCGCATGCCGCTGGCCGTCGCCTGCGCCGGCAGCGAGGGACTGGCCGGCAAGCGCCAGGGAAACCTCGGCGCCGGAATCGATCTCGCGCACCACCAGCGCCGCCGCCTGCTCGACCGCGCGGTCCAGCGGCTCGCCGCGAAGCCCGCGCTGGTCGAGGACTACGCAGACCCGCTTGCGCCGCTCCTGCTCGCGGTCGATGCCGATCAGCCGCCCCGCGCGCGCGCTCGACCGCCAGTGGATGCTGCGGGCGTCCTCGCCGGCGCGGTGGTCTCGCAGCAGGTGCACCTCGAGCCCGATGCCGGCGCGGTCCTCCGGCCGGTCGCCCTCGCGGCCTGGAGCCCGCGCCTCGACCGCCGCGGGCGCCACCTCGCGCGGAAAGACCACCAGCTCGGCTTCCGCGTCCATCGGCCGCGATTTCTCGAAGAAGCCGAAGGGCGCGCGGGTGGCCAGCTCGATCTGCCGGAACCGGTGCAGGCCGCGGCGCTGCGGGACGAATCGGTATGCGACCTCCGCTGCCCTCTGGGCCGGGAGCACCACCAGAAAGCCGTGGCCGGCGACGTCGCCGCGCGCCTCGCGGACCTCGAGCGAAAACGAGGGCGCGTGCGGCTTGCCGTTCCTCGCCAGGAGCCCCACCAGCGCCGGCTGTCCGGCCGTGGCCACCGAAGGAAGACGCCGCTCGACCGACACGCCCTTCAGGCTCTGCTCGGAGAGGATCCCCGAGACGATGATCGACGACAGCAGCAGGCCGAGGACGAGGAAGAGCAGGTTGTTGCCGGTGTTCGTCGCCGCCAGGCCGATGGCGACGGTCAGCCCCGTGTACCAGCGGCCCATCCGGGTGAACGCGAGCCTGCGCTTCCAGGCCGGCGTCACTCCGGCACCGGCACCTGCTCGACCAGATCGCGCACCACCCGCTCCGCCGCGAGACGCGCCAGCTCGCCGCCCCCGGGGCCTCGCCCCGCGAGCACGATCCGGTGGGCCAGCGCAGGGACGCAGAGATCCTTCACGTCGTCGGGCTCGACGTAGCCGCGCCCGCGCAGCAGCGCACGCGCGCGGGCCACTCCGAGCAGGGCGATGGCCCCGCGCGGCGAGGCGCCCAGCGAAACCAGCGGCGTGCGGCGCGTCGCCGCCACGATCGCGAGCACGTAATCGGCGATCTCCGGCGCGACCGCCACCACCCCGACCGCCGCCTGGAGCCGGCGCACCTCCTGCGCGGAGGCGACCGGGTGGAGGTGCAGAAGCTCGCCCTGGGTCCCTCCGCCCAGCAGCAGCTCGCGCTCGACCTCGCCGGACGGGTACCCGACCGAGAGCCGGAGCAGGAAGCGATCGAGCTGCGATTCCGGCAGCGGGTACGTGCCCGCGTGCTCGTGCGGGTTCTGCGTCGCGAGCACCATGAACGGCTCGGGGAGCAGGCGCGGCGCTCCGTCGACCGAGACCTGCGCCTCCGCCATCGCTTCGAGGAGGCAGCTCTGGGTCCGCGGCGTGGTGCGGTTGATCTCGTCCGCCAGGACCAGGTTCGCGAACAGCGGGCCGGGCTTGAAGACGAAGCTGTTCCGCGCCTGGTCGTAGATCGAGACGCCGGTGATGTCGCCGGGGAGCAGGTCGCTGGTGAACTGGATGCGGGCGAAGGAGAGATCGAGCGAGCGCGCCAGCGCCTGCGCGAGCGTGGTCTTCCCCACCCCGGGGACGTCCTCCAGGAGCAGATGTCCGCCGGCGGCCAGCGCGGCGAGGGCGAGCTCCACCAGCTCCTCCTTCCCCTTGAGCGCGCGCGAGATGTTCGCCTCCAGCGCGGCGGCGACCCTGCGCGCCTCCGGCGGGGTGAGGGGCGAAGGAAGCGGAGAGATCCGGGCGGGAGCGGCGCCGTTGTCGGGCGTCATCGTCCGCAGATTAACCCATGCGGCCCGAGCGCGCGCATGCCAGACTGCGCACCCCGGAATGCATCCCCCCACAGCCACCGTCACGCAGCGAGGTGCGGCGCGGGCGCGCGCAGGCCACCCCTGGATCTTCCGCGCGGACGTCGCCCGGGCTCCGGAAGGGGCGGTCGCCGGCGCGGAGGTGTGGATCGCGGATGCGCGCGGCAACTTCGTCGCGCGCGGATTCTGGGCGGAGAAGAGTCCCATCGCCTTGCGGGTGCTCTCGCGGATCGACTCCGCGCTCGACGAGGAGCTGCTCGCGACCCGGCTGCGGAGGGCCTGGGAGCGGCGCAAGGCGCTGTTTCCCCATGCCGACGCCTTCCGCCTCGCGCACGGCGAGGCCGACCTGCTGCCGGGGTATTTCGTCGACCTCTACGGAGGAGTGGCCGCGGTGCAGCACCTCGCGGAGTGGGCGGAAGCGCGCCGCGAGCAACTCGCGCGCCTGGTGGTCGAGCTCACCGGGGCGCGCGCGGTGGTGGCGCGCGACGACGGCTCCGCCCGCGATTTCGAGCGCTTGCCCCGCCGCGCCGAGGCGCTCTTCGGCCGGGACTTCCGCGTCCGCTACCACGAGGGAGAGATCGCGCTGGAGGTGGACCTGCTCGCCGATCACAAGACCGGCGGATATCTCGATCAGGCGGAGAACCACCTCCGCGCGGGAGAGCTGGCGCGCGGCGAGGCGCTGGACGCGTTCTGTTACCACGGCGGGTTCTCGCTCCAGCTCGCCCGCAAGGCCGCGCAGGTGATCGCCATCGACCAGGATCCCGCGGCCGTCGAGCGCACGCGGGAGAACGCCAGCCGGAACGGACTCTCCAACGTCACCGCGCGCGCGCAGAACGCCGTCGAGGCCTTGCGCGCATTCGACAAGGAGGGGCGGAAGTTCGACACCATCGTGCTCGATCCGCCCGCGTTCGCGAAACGCAAGGAAGGGCTCGAGGGCGCGCTGCGCGCGTACCGCGAGATCAACTACCGCGCGGTCCGGCTGCTGCAGCCCGGGGGGCTGCTCGTGACCTGCTCCTGCTCGGGAAAGGTCACGCCGGAGATCTTCGGCGAAGTGGTGGCGTGGGCCGCGCAGGAGGCGAAGAGACCGTTGCAGCTGCTGGAGAGACGCGGCGCCTCGCGCGACCACCCGCCGCTCGTCGGAGTGCCGGAGACGGAGTACCTGAAAGCGTGGTTCCTGATCGCGGTGTGACGGACGGCTTCGGACCTTCCGCCGCGCGCATGCGGGCCGCGCCCGCGGCGACGCTTACTTCGCCTGCGCGAACGAAGGAGGCTGGCTGATCGGCTGCTTCTGCTTGCTGGCGGCGTCGCGGATCTGCTCGAAGACGCGCCGCGGAGGAGTCCAGCCCCACTCCTGCTCCAGGAGCGAGATCTTCTCCACCTCGCCGCGGATGCTCAGCCACTCTGCTTCCGGGATGGCGCAGAAGGCGGCGACGCCGTTCGGATCGAGCTGGGTCCCCGCGACCCGCTGCATCTCCGCGATCGCGGCGGCGTGCGCCTGCGCCTTGCGGTAGGGGCGATCGCTGGTGATCGCATCGTAGGTGTCGGCCACCGCGAACAGCCGCGCGCCGAGGACGATCTGCTCGCCCTTCAGTCCGGAGGGGTAACCGCGGCCGTCGTACCGCTCCTGGTGCTGGAGGACGATCACGCTCGCGTCACGGAGGAATTCGATCCGCTGCAACAGCGCCCAGCCGAGCCGCGGATGCTCCTGCATCTCGTGCCACTCGTCCTGATCCAGAGGACCGGGCTTGAGCAGCACCGCGTCGCGCACGCCGATCTTGCCGATGTCGTGCAGCAGCGAGCCCATCTCGATGGTGCGCAGCTCGTGTGCGTCCGTCACGCCCATCTGCTCGGCGATCCGCCGGGTGAACCGGGAGACGCGGCGCGAGTGCCACTGGGTCTCGGTGTCGCGGTAGTCGAGCACCGCCACCATCCCGTCGAGCAGGTTCGTGGTCCGCTGGTCGACCAGCTGCTCGAGGCCCTTGTTCAGCGCCGCCAGCTCCGCGTTCTGGGACTGGACGATCGCGGTCAGCTGCCGGTTCTTCTCCCGCAGCGCGTAGGTGTCGAACGCCTGCCGCACCGTCCCCAGCAGCTCCACCCGGTTCCAGGGCTTGGCGAGGATGCGGAAGATCTCGCCGTTGTTGACGGCGTCGACGGCGGCGCTGAAGTCGTGCGCCGCGGTGAGGAGGATGCGGATGGTCTCGGGCTGCAGCGCCTTCGCCTGGGCGAGGAACTCCGCGCCGGTCATGCCCGGCATCATGTAGTCCGCGGAGAGCACCTGGAACGGCTTCTCCCGCAGGCGATCGAGCGCCTCCGCCGGATCCGCGCAGGAGACGACCTCGTACCCCGCAGCCTCGAAGGTGCGTTGCAGCGCGTGCAGGATGGGCGCCTCGTCGTCGACGACGAGGAGGCGTTCGACCTCTGGCATTCGGTTCCCGCTCCGTTCCCGGCGACAGCTTACCAGCAACCCCCCGGGTCAGGCTGCTATCGCCTGCAAGGCCGGAGCAGTGCAAGATGCGTACATGTCGGACATTCCCCTCCTGGTAGATCCACGGTGGGTGCAGTCGCACCCGGAAGCGCGGCTGGTCGATCTCCGGTGGACCGCGAAGGGTCCCTCGGCGAGGCAGAAGTACGAGGAAGGCCACCTTCCCGGAGCCGTCTTCGTCGATCTCGACGAGGATCTCGCGCGCCCCGGAGGTCCGGGGCGGCATCCGTTCCCCGGCGAAGAGCAGTTCGCGCGGGTGCTCTCGCGGCTGGGGATCGGCGCGGAGACGCCGGTGGTGGTCTACGACGACGGCCACTCGTCGTTCGCTGCGCGCTTCTGGTTCATGCTCCGCGCCTTCGGACACCGGCTCGCCGCCGTGCTGGACGGAGGCCTCCGTGCCTGGACCGAAGCGGGCCTGCCGCTGTCGCGCGAGGAGCCGCGCATCGCCGCGGCGCCGATCCGCAAGCTGGTGCTCGACCGCGCGCGGCTGGCGGACGTCACCGAGGTGCAGGCCCGCAAGGCTGTGGTCCTCGACGCCCGCGCTCCGGAGCGCTACCGCGGCGAGGTGGAACCGCTCGATCGCAAGGCCGGGCACATCCCGGGCGCGCTCAACGCGCCCTGGGCCGCCAATCTGACCGCCGCGCAGCGCTTCCGGCCGCCGCAGGAGCTCCGGCAGCTCTACGAGAAGTACGGCTCCAACGTGATCGTCTCGTGCGGCAGCGGGGTGACGGCCTGCCACGACGCGCTGGCGATGGAGGTCGCGGGCCTGCCCCCGCCACGTCTGTACGTCGGCTCGTTCAGCGGCTGGATCGAGGACCCCGCGCGTCCCATTGCAACGGGGCCCGAGCCGGGATAGCAGAGCGCGCCATGATCCTCATCCTCGCCTCGCTGCTGCTGGCCGCGCCGGCCGCTTCCGAACGCGCGGCCCTCGGCCGCATCACCGCGCCGGAGATCTCCGGCCACTTGCGCTTCCTGTCCGACGATCAGCTCGAAGGCCGCAGGCCGGGACAGCCCGGCGACGAGCTGGCGATGAAGTACCTGGCCTCGCAGCTCGAGGCGTACGGGCTCAAGCCGGGGGGAGACGGGGGCAGCTACTTCCAGGCGGTGCCGCTGATCGAGCTGCGAGCGGAGGTCCCCAGGGACATCCACTTCGCCGCCGGCGGCAAGGACCTGACGCTGCACGCGCTCGGCGGTAGCACGGCGGATCTGGTCCTCGAGCCGAACGCGCACATCGATCGCGCGACGCTGAAGGACGTCCCGCTCGTCTTCGTCGGGTACGGCATCACCGCGAAAGAGTACGGATGGGACGACTACAAGGACGCCGACGTCCGCGGCAAGGTGGTGGTGGTGATGAACTTCAACCCGCCGTTCAAGGGGCAGGGAGTGCGCCTCTGGTACGGGCGGTGGGACTACAAGTACATCAATGCGGTCCGCCACGGCGCGGCAGGTGCGCTGGTGATCCACACCACCCCGAGCGCGGGATATCCCTGGCAGGTGCTCGCAAACCGCGCCGACGGCACGCACCAGGATCTGCCGCCGAGCGACGTGGAGCCGCGCGGCATGCAGTTCCAGGGCTGGATCACTGAAGCCGCCGCCATCAAGGTGGCGGAGCTCGGCGGGGAGGATCTCGACGCCCTCCGGAAGGCGGCCGAGTCGCGCGACTTCCGCCCCCGGCCGCTCGGGACCACGCTCGCGCTCGACATGCCGATCACCCGGCGGCAGATCCGCAGCGCGAACGTGATCGGCATCCTGCCGGGCACCGACTCGAGGCTCTCGGAGGAAGCGGTGCTCTACACGGCGCACCACGATCACCTCGGGCATGGGCCGCCCGCGCCGGGCACCACGGACGGCATCTACAACGGCGCGCTGGACAACGCGTCGGGCTGCGCCACCGTCCTCGCGATGGCGTACGCGGCGACCTTCGCTCCGCCGAAGCGCTCGCTGATCTTCGCCTTCGTCACCGCGGAAGAGCAGGGATTGCTCGGGTCGCGGTGGCTGGCGGAGCACCCGCCCGTTCCCGCGAACCGCATCGCCGCCGACATCAACCTCGACAGCGTGAACCGGTGGGGCCGGACCACCGATCTGGGCGTGCTCGGCCTCGGCAAGTCGACGGCGGACGAGGTGGTCCGCAAGGTCGCCGCCGAGCAGGGGCGCACCGTCCACGGCGATCCCTATCCGGATCGCGGAGCCTTCTACCGCTCGGACATGTTTTCGCTCGCCCGTGTCGGCGTGCCGCCGGTCGCCGTCAAGGGCGGCCCGGATTACGCGGGACGTCCGAAGGGCTGGGGCGACGAGCAGCAACTCGAGTACGAGCGCAAGCACTACCACCAGCCGTCGGACGAGTACCACGGAGACTGGGACCTCTCGGGCGACGTGCAGGACGCGCAGCTGCAGCTCGCGGTGGGACTGCGGATCGCGAACGCCCCGCAGATGCCGGCCTGGACTCCGGGGGACGAGTTCGCGGCGAAGCGAAGCCCTTCGCCCCCGCAAGGAGCCGGATCCGACCGGTGATCGTTTGATTCCGGAACGCGCGGCGTTTCGGGTCAGGGTTCCTGGGGCGCGTTCCCCGGCACGTCGGCCTCGATGAAGACGCGCAGCAGGTCGCGGTCCAGCTCGCCGCGCTTCGCCTCGTCGAGGAGGATGTCGTACGCCTTTTCCTTCTGCACCGCGCGCTTGTAGGGACGGTCGCTGGCGGTGAGCGCGTCGTAGATGTCGCTGATCGTCATCATCCGCGTGGGAAGGGCGATCTCGGTCTCCTTCAGCGACCGCGGATAGCCGCGCCCCGTCAGCTTCTCGTGGTGGCCGTACGCGATGTCGGGCACGCGCCGCAGCGTCCGGGTCCAGGGGATCTGGGTGAGGAACCGGTACGTGTGCGTGACGTGCGACTCGATCTCCCGCCGCTCGTCCTCGGTCAAGGATCCCTTGCGGATGGAGAGCTTCACCACTTCGTTGTTCGAGAGGAACGGCCGGTGCTCGCCGGAGAACGGGCCTACGAAGGTGGCGCGCGCGATGTCGTGGAGCTTGTCGAAGGTCCCCTCCGGCAGCACGGTGGGCCGGTTGCAGGAGACGACGAACTCGAACATCGAGGAGAGCTCGCGCTTGCGCGCCGCCAGCCGCCGATCGATCTCGGCGAGGCGCTGCCGCGACTCGTCGCCGGGAAAGCGCATCAGCACCTGCACCTTCTCGCGCTCCGCCTGCAGCTCCTCCTGCACGTAGATGGTCTCGAAGCGGCCGCGCAGGTTCTCCAGCTCGAGCGGCTCCAGCTTGTTGGCCTTGACCAGCACGTTCTCGCGGACGCCGACCTTGCCGAAGTCGTGCAGCATCGCCGCGTACCGCAGCTCCTGCCGCTCCTGCGCGTTCAGCGAGGCGCCCTTCCAGCGGCCCGCGGTCTTGCCCGCCCGCGGCAGCACGTCGCCCAGGCCCACCGAGAGCCGCGCCACCCGGCCGGAGTGCCCCGCGGTCGTCGGATCGCGGGCCTCGATCGCCACCACGCTCGCGCGCACGAAGCCTTCGAAGAGCTGCTCGATCTCGTGGTGCAGGAGCGCGTTGTTCACCGCCGCGGCGGCCTGTCCGCCGAGAGCCGAGAGCAGCTCCTCGTCCTCGTCGGTGAACGCCTTGCCGTCGAGCTTGTTCAGCGCCTGCAGCACCCCCACCACTTCGCCCTCGAGCGATCGCATGGGGACGCAGAGGATGGTGCTCGTGTGGTACCCCGTCTGCTTGTCGACGTTCTGGTTGAAGCGGGCGTCCTTGTACGCGTCGGGGATGTTGATCGCCGCGTTGGTGGTGGCGACCGCGCCGGCGATGCCGCGGTCCATGGGGATGCGGATCTCCTTCATCCCCAGGCCCTGCGCGACCTTGGTCCACAGCTCGCCGCGCTCACGATCGACGAGGAAGAGCGAGCAGCGATCCGCCTCCACCACCCGGGCGGCCGCCTGGACGATCAGGTTCAGCAGCCGATCGAGATCGCGCTCCGCGACCAGCGCCTTGGCAGCGTCGAGGATTCCGCCGAGCTTCTCGACGCGCTGCTGGAGACGGTCCACCGGGCGAGCATAACATCCGCTCCCGCCCTCGGGGTATGTGCGCCGGTGCGCCCCGTTCAGGGCAGGGTGAGCAGCCTGCGGGCCTCGTCCCACCTCTCTGGTTGCACGTAGAGCCGCGCGAGCGTCGCCGCTTCCGCGTACCGTTCGTAGAGCGGCGTGTACTCGCCGATGGGCACTTCGCCGCGCGGCGAGCGGACCCAGAGCGTCGCTTCCTTGCCGTAATGGGAGAGGACGCCGCGGCTGACGGTGACGAAAGCGTCCACTCCTTCAGCCTGCAGGCGCTCCTGCATCCCGTGCAGCGGGGCGGCGCCCTCGCCGGGCGCGTTCTCCATCAGCACCCGGTAACCCTGGCGCCGCACCACCCGCCGCGCCCAGGGATTCGCCGAGGCTCGCAGCGCCGCGAGCAGCGTCACGTCGTCGTGCAACAGGTATTCGTCGGGGTCGGCCGGCAGCGCGTACTCCCCGCTCTCGCACCACCGCTGGAGCAGCACCTCGTAACCGACGGAGGTGGAGTGGAAATAGACCGAGAGGAACATGTGGTACCGCGAGAGCAGGAAGTCCTCGAAAGCGAAGACGGCGCGGTGCTGGAGGGCGAGGTAGACGCGCTCGTCGCGCTGGACGACCGCGAGGTTCTGCACGATCCAGTCCGCGTCGAACTTGCCGTAGTTCACGCCGGTGAAGAACGAATCCCGCTGCAGGTAATCCATCCGATCCGCGTCGAGCTCGCCGGAGACCACCTGCCGCAGCACCGGCAAGAGGTCACGCCCGCCGCTGCGGTACGGATACGCGCCCGGGGGCGCTTTCCCGCAGATCAACCCGGCGATGTGCTCGGGCTCGATCCCGCGGGGAGAGAAGCGGCGGCGGATCTCGGCCGCCAGGCCGGAGTCGAGCACCAGCTTGAGCGTGTAGTCCTCGTGGCCCGCGCGGCGCGGTCCGGGCTCGCGTGCCCAGGGGGCGACGCCCAGCGCCGAGAGCGGCGGCATGATCCCTTCGCTGGCATGCGAGAGCGGCGCGTGCCCGAGATCGTGGAAGAGGACCGCGAGGCGCAGCGTCTGCCGGAAGCGCGCGGCGTCGTCAGCCGCGATCTCGAGCTGCGGGGCGATGGCGTCGAAGACCTTGGTGGCCATCGCCATCGCGCCGAGCCCGTGCGCGTACCGGGTGTGCGTCGCCCCGGGGAAGGCCAGGTCGGCAAATCCAAGCTGCTTCACGTTCCGCAGGCGCTGGTACTGCGGGCTGTCGATCAGCGAGCGCTCGTCCAGCGTGAGCTCGATGGCGCCGTGGATGGGATCGCGGATGTGCATCAGACCGGCAGCCCCGGGGTGCCGCGAGCGCCGCGCACGCCCTGCTCAGGCCCCGGCCTGGATGCGCGCCTCGTCGTCCGGGAGGCCCTGGTAGCGATCGCGCGGATACGTCCCGAACACCAGATCCCAGAGCGGCGTGGTGATCCCGTAGCGCCGATCCGGCGTCTGGAAGTGATGCACCAGGTGGTATCTGCGCAACCACTTGCCGGCCTGGGAACTGGGAGCGGCGTGGTGCAGGTAGTAGTGCGTCAGGTCGTACCAGACGTACCCGGCGACCAGGCCGCCGAACCAGGCGTACTCGAGGGGGCCCATCCAGCGGAACGCGATCCAGACCACGATCGCGATCACCGCGGTCACCGTCGGCGGCATCACCAGCCGATCGCGATCCCACGGGTAGTCGTGGTGGATCCCGTGGATCAGGAAGGAAGCGTCGCGCTGCACCTCGGAGACGGGGTTCGGCTCGAAGTGGAAGAGGAAGCGGTGCAGCAGGTATTCGAGCAGCGTCCAGGAGAACACGCCGAGGGCCATCCAGGCGGCGATGGCGACGGCGCCCTGCCACGCGGAGGCGCGGTACAGCATGTACGCGGTGAACGGGCCCCAGATGGAGACCACGTGCCAGGGGCGCACGCGCGACAGATATTTCTCCACCCAGGGGATCGTGAACATCAGCGGGCTGCCACGGCGCGGCCGCTCGAGCTTCGGGTGGGGCGCGAGATAAAACATCGCGCCCGGTGTAAGGGATCGGGCAGATTCGCGCAAGGGAGTCGAAGTGACGAGCGTACGGCCGGCCGCCTCGGTGATCCTGGTCCGCGCAGACGGCGCGGTGCTGTGGGTGCGCCGCGGCGAGCAGCTCAAGTTTGCCGGAGGCTTCTACGCCTTCCCGGGCGGGCGGGTGGACGTGCAGGACTCCGCCGTTCCGCTGGACGGCGGAGAGGCGCTGGGCGCGGCGGAAGCGCCGTGCATCGTCGCGGCGGCGCGCGAGCTGTTCGAGGAGACGGGCGTCCTCGCCGTCCCTGGCGCGGAGCGGGTCGCGCCCGCGGATCGCAAGCAGATGCGAGAGGCGCTCCTGCGCCGCCCCGCGCCCGAGGGGAAGGCTGCGTCGTTCGGCGATTTCCTCGCCCGCCACCGCCTGCGGATCGACGCGCGCTGGTACCTGCCCGCCGGGCGCTGGGTGACCCCGCCCGCGTTGCCGATCCGGTTCGACGCGCGGTTCTATCTCGTCGACCTGCCGCCTGGCGAGGTCGCCGAGATCTGGCCCGGCGAGCTCGACGACGGAGAGTGGATCGCTCCGGAAGAAGCGCTGCGCAGGTGGGACGAGGGTTCGGCCCTCCTGCACCCTCCCGCCTGGCACACCCTGAAGGCGCTCGCATGGGCGCGGGGACATCCGCGCGATGCGATCCCGCTCTTGACCACGCCGGAGAAGGCGCCCTGGAAGCTGCCGATCCGCGAGCACGTGGTGGAGCGGATCGAGTTCCAGCGCGGCCTGATCATGGTTCCCCTGCGCTCGCCCACGCTGCCGCCCGCCACGCACACGAACTGCCTGCTCCTCGGCGACGACGAGCTGTGGGTGGTCGATCCGGGCTCGCCGTGGCCCGAGGAGCAGGCGATCCTGCGCGAGACTCTCGACAAGCTCGCCGACGAGGGCCGCAAGGCGGTCGGCGTGCTGCTGACGCACCATCACCTCGACCATACCGGAGGCGCGCAGGTCCTCGGGCTTCCCATCGCGGCGACGCGCGAGACCGCGGCGAAGATCGACTTCGCGGTCGATCGGGTGGTGGAGGACGGCGCGCGATTCGAGGTGGGCCCGCGCGGATGGCGCGCGCTCCATCTCCCGGGCCACACCCGCGGGCACCTCTGCCTGATCGAGGAAGGCAGCGGCGCCGTCGTCGCGGGCGATCTCGTCGCCGGCGTCGGCACGGTGATCATCGATCCGCCGGAAGGCGACATGCAGGACTACCTCCGATCGCTGGATCGGCTGATCGGTGAAAAGCCCGGCTGCGTCTATCCCGCCCACGGGCCCGTCGTGCCGGCAGGCATCGCGCGGCTCGAGCAGTACCGCGCTCACCGGCTGGAGCGCGAGGAGCTGGTGCTCGGATCGCTGCGCAAGGCAGCCGGGCCCGCGACGCCGGCGGAGCTGGTTCCCGCCGCATACCCGGACGTATCCCCGGAGGTGTACCCGCTCGCCGAGCGAAGCCTGCTCGCACATCTGGAGAAGCTGGTCCGCGAAGGGCGGGCGGAAGAGCGCGACGGCAGGTTCAGCGCGCGGCGCGCGAAGCCGCTCTGACGCGACCTCGTCTACAGGCCCGGGAGGCGGAGCTGGTGGTGCTCCCGGATTGCGGCGGCCTCGATGCCGAGCGCGCGCAGCGCCTGCGCCAGGTCCTCCGCGTGTCCGTCGATCGCGAGCACGCGGCGGGCGCCGGAGGCCTGCGCATAGGCGACCAGCTCGTCGAATCCGGCGTGATCGGCGAGCGGCAACGCCTCGTCGGCAGAGGGGATGCCGTCCACCGCGCGCCCGCTGAGGACGCAGATCCGGTGCGGGCCGACCTCGATGCGTCCGAGCCGCACGGTCGGCGGAACGAGGATCACGTTCCCCTGCTCGGCAAGCCGCACGAACCCGGTCAGCCCGGCGCCGTGCATGTTGTAGACTTCGCAGGCGCGAAACGCCGTCGGGTGCAGGCGGAGCGTGTGCCGCCCTCCGAGCCGGTGCACCACCTCCTGCGCGACCCCCAAGGCCGCGCCGACGACGATCGGCGTCTTCCCCTCGCGCAGCGCACCGGCGACGAACGCTTCCAGGCGGTCCAGCACCGCTTCGCGAGGAGGGAAGACGTAGCGCGGGTGCCCGTACACCGCGCGGATGGCCAGGGTCTGGCAGCGGAGCTGCTCCAGCGGCTCGGCCGTGGACGCCGCGCGCCGGCCCGTGCCGCCGACGTCGCCCGCGTACACCAGGTCGAGCCCGGCCGCTTCGCAGCGAACCTGCGCGCTCCCCAGCACGTGCCCGGCGGGGTGGAGCGTCAGCCGCAGCGAGCCGAGCGCAAAGGACTGTGCGTAGGCGGCCGGCAGCGCCGCGGTCCGCCGCAGCGCTCGCGGTTGCGCCGCCTCCAGGAGCTGGATGGTGGCGGCGGTCGCGACCATCCGCTCGGGCAGCACCGGCGGAGCGCCCCGGGCATGGGCGAGGAATCCGAGCGGCGGACGGCCGCGCGGCTCCAGGTAGAGGCCGTGCCCGCGCACGCGCAGCCCGTTCGGCGCGCGCTCCACCTCGGGCGGTTCGACCGTTCGCCTCACGCGTTGCGGTGTAGCAGCCGGGCGGACGTCCCGAAAGCGAGAATCACGAGGGCGCGCGCGTCCGGGCGCGCAAGGCGGCGCCCGCCTCGCCCACGGCGACGCCGAGCACGATCAGCGCGCCGCCGGCGAGCTCCCGCACGGTGAGGCGCTCTCCGATCAGGAGCGCCGCCCAGAGCGCCGCGAACACCGGCTCGAGCGACGAGATCAACGCCACGCGCACCGGCGGGAGGATCCGCTGGGCCCAGGTCTGGATGCCGAACGCGAGAAGGGTGGCGAAGGTCGCGAGGTAGAGCAGCGCCAGCCAGAGCCGCGCCCCGCCGGAGAAATGCTGCGCCTCCACGAAGGGGCCCGCGACCGCCGCCACCGCGCCGGTGGTCGCGAGCTGCAAGAGGAGCAACGGCAGCACCGGGTATTTCGGCGCGATGCGGCCGAGAGCGACGATCTGCCCGGCGAAGATCAGCGCGCAGCCGAGGGTCAGGGCGTCGCCGATCGCCGTGGCCTGGTTGGCGTCGGACCAGGGAGAGGAGAGCGCGGTCATCCCGGCGAACGCGAGGAGCACGCCGATCAGCGCCGGGAGCGCCGGCCGCTTCCTGAACAGGGCGAACTCGATCAAGGGCGTGAGCACCACCAGCGTGCCGGTGAGAAAGCCGCTGCGGGAGGCCGTGGTGCGCTGCAGCCCCTCGGTCTGGAGGAGGAAGCCTGCCCCGAGCAGGAGGCCGACGAAGATCCCGTCGCGCAGCAGCGGCCCGCGCAAGCTGCGCAGTTGGGCCCGTCCCTTCGCGCTCGCTGCCATGAAGCCGAGCAGCAGCGCCGATGCCATCGCCATGCGGACGGAGACCAGCGAGAGCGGCGTCGCCCGGGCGTCGGCGAGAAGGGAGCGGAGGATGGCGAAGCTGCTCCCCCACACCGCCATGATCAGGGTGAGCGAGAGGTCAGCCAACGAAGTAGAACCCCATCCCGAGCACCGCGTAGACCGCGAGCAGGAATGCTCCCTCCAGCCAGTGCGTCTCCCCGTCGAGGGCGATCATCGCCAGCGCGATCACCGCGATCCCGAGCGCCACCACCTCGAGGCGCGAGAAGGCGAGGTCCATCGGCGCCCCGAGCAGCGCGCCGGCGATCACCAGCACCGGCGCCACCAGGAGCGCGATCTGCTTGGAGGACTCCCAGGCGATCCCCAGCGCGACGTCCATGTCGCCGCGCCTGGCGAACATCAGCGCCGTCGAGTGCTCGGCGGCGTTGCCGACGATGGCGACGATCACCACGCCCACGAACGTCTCCGGGAGGTGCAGCGCGGTGACGGTCCCGTTCAGGGCGCTGACCACGAGCTCGCTGGCCACCGCGGTCGCGGCCGCCGCGATCAGCAGGCGTCCGACGTCGTAACCGACCGCGTGCTGGTGCTCGGGGGCGCGCGGTCTCGAAGCCGCCGCTTCCGCGGGGGTCGCGTGCAGCTCCTCGCGGCTGGTCCCCATCTCTTCCCGGTGCGTGCGCAGCCCGAACCAGATCGAGAGCGCGTACATCACGATCAGGACCGCGCAGATCTCCTCGGAGAGGAGCGCGGGATCGTAGCGGGGATTGCCGCCCAGCGAGAGCAGCGTCGGCACGACCATCGCCACCACCGCGAGGAAGAGGGTCGAGACGCTGGAAGAGGCCGTCAGCCGGTTGAACCGCAGCCGGCTGAAGCGGACGCCGCCCGTGACGATGCTCGCTCCCCCGACCAGCAGGAGGTTGGCGAGGATCGACCCGGTGATGCTGCCCTTCACCAGGTCGACGTGTCCGTGCCGCAGGGCGGCGATGCCGAGGATCAGCTCGGCGGCGTTCCCGAAGGTGGCGTTGAGCAAGCTGCCCGCGCCGGGGCCGATGCGCTTCGCCAGCTCTTCGGTGGCATCGCCCATGGTGTTGGCGAGCGGGATCAGCGAAGCGCAGGCGACGAAGAAGACGACGGCGTCGTCGTGGACGAAACGGTGCAGGAGCCAAGCGAGAGGCAGGAGGAGCCAGCCGGCGCGCCAGAGCCATTTCGAGATCACGCGCGCAGAGTACACGCTTCGAAGTGGATCTGGCCGTCGCGCTCGCTGCGCGCCACCAGATGGCGGGCCTCGAGCACCTCCAGGTTCCCCATCACCTCCGAGAGCGTCAGATAGAGCTGGTGCTCGCGCGCGTGCGGGAACACCAGCGGCGCGAGCGCGGCCGGAGTGCGAGGACCCTGCCGCAACAGATCGAGGATGCGCTCCTGCCGCTTCTCGTAGAAGGCGATCAGCCGATCGATCACTTCCTGGTGCCCTGAAAACGGCTCGGAGTGCCCCGGTGCGATCACCGCCGCGGGCAGCGCCCGCGCGCGCCGCGCCGAATCCAGGTACGCGACCAGCGCCTTGTGCGTGGGCTCCGGCTGGCCCTCGAGATCGAGCAGCGGGTTCGGGGAGACGCGCTCGAGCAGGTGATCGTCCGAGAAGAGCACCCGCGGCTGCGCCGCCCACAGGCACACCAGTCCGGGCGTGTGTCCGGGCAGGTGGAGGACCTCCGCGGAGAAGCGCTTGAAGCGCAGGACCTCGCCCGGCGCGAGAAGCTCGACCTGCTCCAGCGGGCGCGCCATGCGCAGGGCGTCCTGCCGGTAGATCTTCACGTGGTCGAGCAGGTGCGCGGGCGCTCCCAGCCGGGAGAGATACGCGGCGTAGACCTCGAGCCGCTTGCCGGTGCGATCGCGCCCGGTGAGCTTGTCGTGATCGCGCGCGTGCGCGAACACCTTTGCGCCCGACGCCTCCTGCGCGGCGCGCGCATATCCGTAGTGATCGATGTGCCCGTGGCTGATGAAGATGCGCCGCACGTCGCCGAGGGAGATCCCCAGCCTCCTGAACCCTGCGAGCAGCGCGTCGCGCCCTTCCTTCGTGCCGATGCCCGCGTCGAAGAGGGCGTACCCGCCGCCTTCCTCCTCGATCGCGTACACGTTCGCCGGCCCACCCGCCTCGGGGAACGGAACCGGAACCGGGATCCGGTGCACTCCGAGGCGGGCGAGGGCTGCCGTCATCTACTTCAGCTTCTTCACCTCTTCGGTGAGCTCGGGAAGGGCCTTGAAGAGATCGGCGACGAGGCCGTAGTCCGCGACCTGGAAGATGGGCGCCTCCGGATCCTTGTTGACGGCGACGATGGTCTTGCTCCCCTTCATCCCGGCGAGGTGCTGGATGGCGCCGGAGATGCCGGCGGCGATGTACAGCTTGGGCGCGACCACCTTCCCGGTCTGGCCGACCTGGAGGTCGTTCGGCTGCCAGCCGGCATCGACCACCGCGCGCGAGGCGCCCACGGCGGCATTGAGCACGTCGGCGAGCGCCTCGATCGGCTTGAAGTCGCCCTTCGTGCCGCGGCCGCCGGAGACCACGACCGAGGCTTCGGTCAGCTCCGGCCGCGCGCTCTTCACCTCGTTGAACTCGACGAACTTCGTCTTCGCCGGCGGCGCCGCGACGCCCAGCGTCTGCACCGAGCCCGCGGATCCCGCCTTCTGCGCGGCGGCGAATTCGGTGGCGCGCACCGAGATCACCTTGACCGGGGTGGCCACCTCCACGGTCGCGATGGCGTTGCCGGCCCACATCGCGCGCTTGAACTGGTTCGCGCTGACCACGGCGAGGACGTCGGAAGCGACGCCGGCCCCGAGCTTCGCGGCGATGCGGGGAGCGACGTCCTTGCCGTACGCCGTCGCGGCGATCACTACGTCGCTCGCGCCCACCTTCTTCGCGGCCTCGGCCACCGCCGCGGCGTGGACCTCGGCAAGCGCGTGCTCGAAGCCCGCGCCCTCGACGGTCAACACGGTGCCCACGTATGCAGCGAGGTCCTGCGCGGACTTCGCCGCGCCGGGGCCGATCAAAAGGCCCTGGATCTGCCCGCCGTTCTTCTGCGCCAGCTGCTGCGCGGCCGTGAGCGCCGAGAGCGTGGCCTTCTTGAGGTGTCCCTGCGCCTGCTCCGCAACCAGGAGGATCGTCGCCATCTCAGATCACCTTCGCTTCTTCGTGGAGCTTCTTCACCAGCGCCGGCACGTCCGCGACCTTGATCCCGGCCGCGCGCGCCGGAGGCGCCTCGACCCGGACCACCTTCACCTTCTGCGACAGGTCGACCCCGAGGGCGGCAGGGAGGAGCTCCTCGATGGGCTTCTTCTTCGCCTTCATGATGTTCGGCAGGCTGGCGTACCGAGGCACGTTGAGGCGGAGGTCGACGGTGACGATCGCGGGCAGCTGGACCTCGAGCACTTCCAGACCGCCGTCGACCTCGCGCGCCGCCTGCATGCTCTTCTTGTCGGCTCCGAGCTTCAGCCCGGGCTTCTTCGCCTTCTCCTCCGGAGATTCCAGCGCCTCCTTCTTGGAGGCGAACGTGACCTGGCCCCACCCGAGGTACTCGGCGAGCATCTGCCCGGCGACGTTGTCGTCGACGTCGACCGCCTGCTTCCCCATCAGCACCAGATCGGGCTTCTCCTTCTCCACCACCTTCTGCAAGAGGCGCGCGACCGCGTCACTGTCGAGGAATCCGTCGTGCTTCACCAGGATCCCGCGGTCGGCCCCCATCGCCAGGGCCGAGCGGATCTCGGCCTGCGCCGACGCGCTGCCGATGCTCACCGCCACCACTTCCGAGGGCATGTTGGTGTCGCGCAGCCGGAGCGCTTCCTCGACCGCGATCTCGTCGAACGGATTGGCGCGGTAGTTCACGCCCTCGGTGACGATCCAGGAGTTGTCGGGCTTCACCTTGATCTTGGACTCGTAATCCTCGACTCGTTTGACGGTGACCAGGATCTTCAAGACTTTCCTCCATCTGCGGGCAAGAGCCCGCGCACCAGCCATTCCGCGACTTCGGCCGCGGTCTTCTTCAACGTCGTCCGGCGTCCTCCGAGGAGCCAACCCAGCGCCAGCTCGTCGAGCGCTCCGAACACGGCGCGCTTCACCGTCGCCGGCGAGATGCTCGCGTCGATCTCGCCGCTCTCCTGTCCGCCCTTGACCACCTCCGCGATCAGATCGACGTAAGCGGCGAGCTTCTGCCGATCGGCCGCCTTGAGGAACTGCGCGCTTTGCCGCAGCTCGACGATCAGAACCGAGGCCAGCTCCGGATTGCGCTCGACCAGCGCGAGGTGGAGCTGGATGAAGCGGCGAAGCTTTCCCGGGGCGGTGCGCTCGCGCGCGACCGCGGCCCGCGCCTCGCCGAGGAGCTCGGTCATCTTCTCGTCGAACAGCCGCAGCAGCAGGTCGTCTTTCCCCTTGAAGTACAGGTAGATGGTTCCATCGGCCACGCCCGCCGCACGCGCGATGCCGGCCACCGTCGCGCTGTGGAAACCGCGTTCGGCGAACACCTTCACCGCCGCGTCGAGGATGCGCCCGCGCTTGTCGTTCGCCCGGATGTCGCGCGCCTGCAAGGTGGCCGATCTCCCGCGACGCCGGGTCTGCCGTGAGGAGAGGACCCGGGCTGAATGAGGGCTCATTCAGATAGGGCGTCGGCCGCGTCGCGTCAAGCGCTCTTTCGCCGCGCGCGGTCCGGATGACGAGGCAACTCAAGACGTGGTAGTGACCGCGCGCGACGAGATGACGACCCGCCGACGACTCAGCAGCGTGCCGAAGCCGCCCGCCAAGCAGGACATCGTGGAGTACGCGCGCGCGGTGATCCGCGCGGAGGCGGAGGCGGTCGCGCAGCTCGGCGCGCGGCTGAACGGAGGGTTCGCCCGCGCCGTGGAGATGGTGCTCGCCTGTCCGGGGCGCGTGGTGGTCACCGGGATGGGCAAGCCCGGGTTCATCGCCCAGAAGATCTCGGCGACGTTTGCCTCCACCGGAACCCCTTCGCTCTATCTGCATCCGGCGGAGGCGCTGCACGGCGATCTCGGCCGCCTGGTGCCCGGCGATCTGGTGCTGGCGCTCTCCAACAGCGGCGAGACCGACGAGCTGTTGCGGCTCCTGCCGGCCATCCGCCGCCTGGGGGCGCCGATCGTGGCGATGACCTCCGGTGCCCGCAATTCTCTCGCGGACCAGGCCGACGTCGTCCTCGAGATCGGTCCGGTGCCTGAGGCTTGCCCACTCGGGCTCGCGCCGACCGCGTCCACCGTCGCGCTGCTCGCCATCGGCGACGCGCTGGCGATGGCGGTGCAGCACAAGCGCGGGTTCTCTCCCGAGCAGTTCGCGTCGCTGCACCCTGGGGGCACGCTCGGCAGGCAGCTCCTGCGGGTGCGGGACGTGATGCGGACGGGGACCCGCAATCCTACGGTGCTCTGGGATCTGCCGCTGCGCGACACGGCGGCGGTGATGACGCGAACCGAGGGGCGGCCCGGAGCGGCGAGCGTGGTGGACGCGCAGGGGAAGCTGATCGGGATCTTCACCGACGGCGATCTGCGGAGGCTGGTTCAGGACGGGGAGATGGATTTCTCGCGTCCGGTTGCGACGGTGATGGGGAAGAGCCCGCGCACGGTGGGGCCCGACGACCTGGCGACCATCGCGGCGGAGATGATGCGCGAGATCCAGGTCGATCAGCTGCCGGTGGTGGATCGGGACGGGCGGCCGGTGGGGCTGCTCGACGTGCAGGATCTGCTGGCGGCGCGGTTGCTCGGATAGGTTCGGGTCCGCGCGCCGGATCCGGGGCTTGGGCGTTCGCGCTGGTTGAGGTACTCAGCGCCTGTGGCGATCGAATATCCGACGGAGCGCGCGGCCCGCGCCGCGATGGTCGAAGTGGGGCGACGGCTGTATGCGCGCCAGCTGATCAATGGCGGCGAAGGCAATCTTTCCTGCCGGCTGGGCCCCCGCAGGCTGCTCTGCACGCCCGCGGGGGTGAACAAGGGATTCCTTTCCGAGGATCAGCTGGTGGTCACGGATCTCGAAGGAGAGGCGCTGCACGAGATGAGACGGCCCTCGTCGGAGCTCCTGCTCCATCTCGCCTGCTACGAGGAGCGCGACGAGTGCGTCGCGGTGGTGCATGCGCACCCGCCGCACGCGGTGGCGCTGACGCTCGCGGGCGAAGAGCTGGTGCCGTGCATGCCGGAAGCGGTGACGGCGCTCGGCGAGGTCCCGACCGCGCGGTATGCGACGCCGGGAACGGCGCTGGTGGCCGATGCCGTCCGGCCCTTGCTCGCGCGCGCCGACTGCGTGCTGATGGAGCGGCACGGAGCGCTCGCGCTCGGGTTCGGCCACCGTGCGCTGTTCGACGCGTGCGACAAGATGGAGATGCTGGAGGGAGTGGCCCGGGTGCAGCTGCTCGCATCGCTGAGGCGGCCTCCCTCGCCGCTGCCCGACGACGAGCGGCGCGCGCTCGATGCGCAGCGGCAGGCGAATCTGGCGCGGCTGAAGACGCCGCCGCGGCCGTGGGAGCGCGACCGGTGAAAGGCCAATTCGTCGACGACGGCGGCAGCGGGACGCCGATCGTCCTGCACCACGGGCTCGGTGCGGATCTCGAAGTCTGGCGCGCCCAGATCGATCATCTGCGGCGGTCGCGGCGCGTGGTCGCGTTCGACATGCGCGGTCATGGCCGGTCCCCCCGCGCGGCGGAGTACACGCTGCAGGCCGTGGTGGACGATCTGGCGGAGGTCACCAGCTCGTTGCCGAAGTTCTGGCTGGTCGGGCACAGCTTCGCCGGCGCCGTGCTCACGCTCTTCGCCAGCCAACGCCCGGAGCGCCTCCTGGGGTTGATCTACGTCGATGCGCTCGGCGACACGAGCAATCCGCCGGAGGAGATCCGCGAGTACTTCCGCACCGCGGATGCCGGCATGACCCCGGCGCGCCTGCAGGACGCGTTCACCGGGATGCTCGGCCCGCTGGCGAAACCTGCGACGAAGCGGCAGGTCCTCGACTCGGTCGCCCGGATGGATCTGCCCGCCTTCGCCGCGCTCCGCGCGTCGATGCTGGAGATGCCGACGCCGCAGCATTTCGGCGGGCCCAAGTTCGCCATCGACGCGGCGGGCCCGGCGAATCCGCGCATGGCCTACAACCTCCCCTGGATCCGCCGCCGCACGATCCCGGGCGTGTCCCACTGGCTGATGCTGGACGACCCGGCCGCGGTGAACGTCGCGCTCGACGAGGTGCTGCCGTGAACCGCAGCAGCCTGTACAAGACCGCGTTCACGAACCCCTTCGCGATCCGCGCCCTGCTCTGGAGCAAGCTGCCGCTCGCCGCATTCGCCGGGCTTCGCGTGCGAAGGCTCGACGAGAACGGCGCGGAGGTCACCCTGCCCGCGGGCTGGAAGACGCAGAACCCGTTCGGCTCCACCTACTTCGCCGCCCAGGCGATGGCGGCGGAGATGTCCACCGGAGCCCCGGCGCTCTGGTTCATCGAGCAGAGCGGGGCGAACGTCGCCTCGCTGGTCACCGGCATCTCCGCCCGGTTCAACAAGAAGGCCACCTCGAAGGCGCGCTTCGTCTTTGCCGGCGGCAAGGAGATGCGCGCCGCGATCGATCAGGCGGTGAAGTCGGGGGAGCCCGTCGTCTTCACCGCCCGATCGATCGGGACACAGGGCGACGGAACGCAGATCGCCGAGTTCGCCGTCGAGTGGAGCTTCAGGAAGCGGGGGTAGTCGCCGCGGCTGCGGGACAGCCGACGCGACCCGGCTAGGCGTCGGCTTCCTGGCTGCGCCGCTTCGAGAGCCGGTCCACGCTGTCGCGAACCATGTCCTTGGCGCGATCCATCACCGCCGCGACGGTGCCGGCGACGAGATTGCCGGGAGGCTCATCCGGAGCGCGCGGGTGCGGCCGCGTCGGCGCGAGCTTCTTCGCTTTCTCCATCCGCTCGCCGAGCTCCTCCAGCATGTCCTTCCCGAGCAGGCGCCGGGCCTTGGGGAACAGCTCGTCCTGCTCCTCCTCGACGTGATGGCGGACGCTCTCCATCAGCACCTTGAACTTCGCGTCGTAGCGCTCGTCCTCGGGCTTCATCTTCTCCAGCTCGGTGAGCGTCCACTTCACCAGGTGGTGCTCCTCGAGCGACTCGAGGACGGTGTCCCCCGCCTCCTTCAGCGTCCGCACGTTCGCCTTCAGCGCCGCGGTCCGGACCGCCGGATAGAAGAGCATCTCCTCGATGGCGGAGTGGATCGCGAGCTCGCGGGTCACCTTGGCGACGATCTTCTCCTTCGATCTGTGGGCGCGCTCCGTCAGCTTCTCGAACTGGCGGAAGAGCTGCTCCACCTCTTCGTGGTCGTGCCGCAAAAGGGTGATGGCATCCATGTCGGGCCTCCTCCTGCGAGAGGGTGTGCATCCGTCGCTCGGCGCGCTCGGCCGCCTGATCGGCTCGAGGCTCTTTCCGCGGAAGCAGCCGGCAAGGACGCAGGGCCCTAGAAGGCGTGGCCGAGCCCGATGGAAGCCACGGGGCCGCTGCCGGTGCGCCGCCGAAGCGCCGAGAGGTCCGTCTCCGCAGGAGCGCCGGAGAGGATCACCAGATTTTCCTGGAGCAGGCGCGCATACCCCCCGGTGAGGCTGACGATGAACCCGCGCGCCCCCTGGTACTCTGCGCCCGCCACGAGCTGGAGGAAGGGCGAGCCGTCGATCCGGTACCGGAACGCCTTCGCGCCCGCTCCTTCCGTCTGCGGTCCGGGCACGCCGGTGCCGTAGAGGAACCCCGCAGCGAGAAAGGGCGTCCACCCGGACTGGAGGAAGCCGTAGCGCCCGCGGAGCCCGAACTTGGGCCCCTCCGCGGAAAAGCCGACTCCGGCCTCGAGCGTGAAGTGCGGATCGACCCGGCGCGCGATCACCAGGCCCGCGCCGGGGAGCGCGTTCCACCCCGCCTCGGCCCCGATCACCCACGGTCGCCGGGAGCGCACGTCCGTGCCGACGGACTCGGGGCGCACTTCGGCGCCGGGCAACTCGGCGCGGGCGGCGGCGGCCGACCAGAGGGCCAGGGCGACGCTCGCGGAACGCAGCTTCACCGCAGTTTCGCCAGCTCCTCGTCCACCTTGTGCGAGCGGGCGAATGCGGGATCGGCGCTCTTGAGCGCGGCGAAGCTCCGCGACGCGCCCTCCTTGTCGCCCTGTTGCGCCTTGAGCTTGCCGATCTCGTAGAGCGCGCGCGGCTGCTTCGGGTCGAGCTGGAGGGCATGCAACAGCGTGCGCTGGGCCATCTCCATCCGCCCCAGCCCGCGCATCGCTCCGCCCATCGCCGCCGAGGTGCGCGGATCGTCGGGGCGCATCGGCATCACCCGGACCACGGCGTCGCGCGCCTCCTGGTAGCGGCCCTGGTCCAGGTCCCGCTCGCCCTCCGCCAGGAGATCGTCGAGGCCCTTCTCCAGCTCGGGCGTGCGCTCGGTGTTCGCCACCGCCTCCTGCAGATTCCGCATCTCTTCGGCGGTCGGCGCTGGCGGGTGGCCGAGCGGCGGATCGTTCCCTGCGGCAGGCGAGCTCGCCGCGGAGCCCTGCGTCTGCGGGCGCGCCTTGAACACCTCGTCCGCCTTGGGCAGCGTCTCCCGGACGATCGCGGCGCGGGGCGACTGCGGCGCGACCTTCAGGAGCCGCTCCCAATACTTCTTGCCGGC
>DASREU010000283.1:0-21783 GCA_035651935.1 Myxococcales bacterium
TTTCAGCGCCAGCTCTCCGGCGCCGGGCTGCGCCGGGAGCAGCGTGTAGGGATCGGCGGTCTTGTTGCGCGTGCCTTCCGGGTGGAAGCCGACCAGCTGACCCGGCGTGCGCAGCTTCTCCAGCAGGATCTCGAGCGAGACCCGGTTCATCGCCTTCTTCTCCGCGGACCGGAAGAAGGGCGGGAACATGGAGCAGCCGGTGCCGAGCACGCACATCAGGAGCCCGAGCGGCGTCTCGTAGAAGAAGTTCGAGCGGACCGGAAAGCTCACGCGGCGCGTGAGGCGCGGATGCGTGATCAGGATCCAGCCCAGGGTGAACAGATCGAAGAAGGTGCGGTGATTCGCCACCAGCAGGATGGGGGCGCCGTCAGGGACGGCGGCCAGCCGATGAAGCCCGTGGATCTCCAGCCGCCCGCGGAAGAGCAGGCCGACCAGCGGCGTGACCACGGCGCGTTGCCAGAACAGACCCACGCGCTGGCCGCCCCCCTGGTTGAAGAAGCGAACCACCCGGAACGCCGTCCGCTCCATCCGGTTCAGGGTTGCGAACGCCGGGTGATCGAACATCTCCCCCTCAGAAGCCCGGGACCAGCTTGGCGATGATCTCCTTCATGATCTCGCTCGTCCCCGCCCCGATGGTGATCAGCCGCGCGTCGCGGAAGGCCCGGGCCACCGGCGTCTCCACCACATATCCCATCCCGCCGTGGAACTGCTGGCAATCGTAGACCACCTTCTGCAGGAGGTCGCCGGCGAAGAGCTTCGCCATGCTGATCTCCTTCACCGCGGCTTCCCTGCGGTTGAAGAGATCGCACGCCCGGTAGGTGAGCCAGCGCGCCGCCTCGATGGAGGTGAGGTGCTCGACGAACTTGTGCCGCCAGACCTGGAACTTGGTGAGCGGCTTGCCGAACGCGCTGCGCTCGTTCCCGTAGCGGAGCGCTTCCTCGACGAGCTGCTGCATGCCGGCGACGGCGCCCACGGCCGCGACCAGGCGCTCGCCCTGGAAGTTGGTCATGACGTGGTAGAAGCCCTGGTTCTCCTCGCCCAGCAGGTACCGCGCCGGGATCCGGCAGTCCTCGAAGAAGAGCAGCGCGGTGTCCGAGGCGAGGTTTCCGACCTTCTGCAGCTTCTTCGAGACGCTGAACCCCTTCACGTCGGTGGGGAACGTCACCAGCGAGATGCCGCCGTAACCTGGGCCGCCGGTGCGGACCGCCAGGGTGATGAAGTCGGCGCGGGTGCCGTTCGTGATCCACATCTTCGCGCCATTGATCACGTACTCGTCGCCGACGCGGCGCGCGCTGGTCCTCAGATTCGCGACGTCGCTGCCCACGTCGGGCTCGGAGATGCCGAGCGCGGCGATCTTCTCGCCGGCGAGCGCAGGCACGAGGAACTCCTTCTTCTGCTCGTCGGTGCCGATCTCGTCGATGATCGGGGTGGCAATCTGCGACTGCACCAGCAGGGCCATGTTCACCCCGCTGTTGCGGCTGTGGACCAGCTCCTCGGCGAGCACCACCACGTACCAGTAGTCGCCGCCGGCGCCGCCCACGCTCTCGGGGAAGTTGATCCCCAGGGCGCCGATCTCCGCCATCCCCCGGAAGACCTCGCGGGGGAAGATGCCCGCCTCGTCCCATTCCAGGGCGTGGGGCGCGAGCTCCTTCTCCACGTAGTCGCGGAGCGTCCGGCGGAACATCTGGTGCTCCGGGGTGAACGGAGGATCCATCGAGAACATGCGCTCGCCTCCAGGGCTGCGGCTGAATGAGCGTTCATTCATAGCACGGCGCCCACGGCTGCGCCTGCTGCGAGCGCGGACCAGGCGAGCGACGACGCGAGCGGCCGCTCCATCTCGCCCGCGCCCCGCGCCACCGCTGCCGGGATGGCCGCGAAGAGCCCGCCGATGGCGATCAGGCGCAGCGGCGGCCAGAGGAGCCCGAGCGCCGCCAGCAGGACCGCGGCGCGCGGCAGGATCACGGCATTCGGCATCATCGGGTCCGCGCGGGCGGCGATCGCCATCCCCGCGAGCGGAAGGAGCAGCGCGGCCCAGGCCGGGAACGGCTGCGAAGGCTGCTGGAGGGCGAGAAACCCGCCGAAGAAAGCGAGCGCGCAGATCTGCGCGCCGAACGGCGAGCGGACCACGTGCTGGTACGCCGCCATCGACCAGGCGGAGCGCGGGGTGCCGCGATCGTGCAGGTCGGGCACGCCGATCGCGCCGAGCAGGAGCGCCGCGCCGCCGGCGACCATTGCGACCCGGCCGAACGCCGTTCCCAGGGCGAGGCCGAGGGCGCCGCCGAGCCCCTGCGCCATGTCGAGCCAGGCGAAGGCGGCGCTCCGGCGCTCCACGGTGATGCTGTCGCCGGCGCAGCTCGCGCAGAGATCGCCGACGGCCGGAACCGCGACGGCCAGCAGCCCGGCGGTGAAGAGCTGGCCGAGCGTGAGCAGGCTCGCGGCGGCCCCGGCGACCGCCACGAAGAGGAGCGCGAAGGCGACCGCGGGCCGCGGCGCGCGCGTGCCGGCGAATGCCCAGAGCGGCTTGAGCAGCCGCAGCGCCGCCCAGCCGAGGACCGCGCCGCGCCCGCCGGCGTGCGCGAACCACGCCCAGGCGGCGAACTCGGCGCTGCCGCAGAGAACGGAGACCCGCAGCGCGAACCTGGCCTCGTCCGGAAACAGGCGCGGGCGCAGCGGCGGCGCCGGGAGGATCCGGAACCGCGACAGCTTCGCGCCGGTGGGCGCGAACTCTTCGGGCAACCGCGGCGGATCGGACACGGCGCGCACATACCATAGGCCACTGTGCGCAGGAGGCGCCGCATGCGCGACCCTTGTCCACATCCGCGGCGGGGCGCGATTTTCCCTCTGTGCCGCGCGTCGATTCGACGCGTTTTACGCTGGCGCGGTTCCTTGGGACGGCGCAGGGCTGTGGCGTAAAGTCGAGCCATCTTGGAGCAGGAAGCCTTCGGCGCAATGAACCCGTGCGTCCATTGCGGCGCGCCCTTCGTTCCGGTGGTCGCCGGGCAATCGCTGTGCGATCGCTGCCAGGGTCTGGCGGAGCCGGAGCCGGCGGCGTCGCTGCAGGCGGAGGTTGCGGGATTCCGCCTGCTCCACGAGCTCGGCGCGGGGCGATTCGCCCACTCCTGGCTGGGCGAGGACACGCGCAGCCATGGCGTGGTGGTGAAGCTGCTGCGGAGGTACGCGCCGGATCCGGAGACGGTGCAGCACTTCATCTCCGAGGCGGAGCGGCTGGCCGGCGTCGTCGAGCTGGATCATCCCGCGGTCGCCCGTCCGCTCTCGGCCGGCGTCCACCTTGTGCAGGCGTTCTTCCTCGTCTACGAGAGCGGCGGCGAGCTGACGCTCGCGGACGAGCTCCGCCAGCGCGGGCGCGTGGCGGCGGCGCGGGCGTTCGAGCTCTGCGCGCAGGTTTGCGAGGGACTCTCGGCGGCGCACCGCGCCGGCGTGCTGCACCTCGACCTCAAGCCGGCCAACGTCGGACTCGTCCGCCTCATCGACGGGACCGAGCAGGCGGTGGTGCTCGACGCGGTCACCTCCCATCTGATGTCGCACGCCGGCCTGCACGACGACGCCCCGCTGCCGCTCGCGACCGCCGCCTACATGGCGCCGGAGGTCGCGGCCGGAGGGGAGGCGACGGAGCGCAGCGATCTCTACTCGGCCGGCGTCCTCCTCTTCCAGCTCCTCACCGGGCGATTGCCGGTCACCGGCGCGACCGCCGACGAGCTGCTCCGGGCGCACCGGGAGCAGCCCGCGCTGCGGTTGTGCGACATCGGGCGGCGGGTGCACCCCGAGCTGGAGGACCTGCTCGCGCACCTGATGGCGAAGGACCCCGCAGAGCGGCCGGAGAGCGGCGACGAAGCCGCGGTGATGATGCGCTCGCTGGCTGCGCTGGCGGAAGCGGTGCCCGTGGAGGACGAGCCCGAAGACGACGACCCGCTCCCCGTGGTCACCCCGTGGTCGGAGCCGCCGCCGCAGATGCTGCCGGCCGTCGATCCCGCACTCGAGCGGGCGATGCTGGGCGACGTTCCTCAACCCCCTCCTCCCGCGCCGCCCGGCATCCCGGCCTGGGCGACGTTCGTCGCGCCGCGCTGGTGGCCGGTCGCGGCCGCGGCTCTGGTGACGGTGACCATCGGGACGGCGCTGCTGGCGCGAGGGCGGACCCGGGCGGCGGCGCCGGCAGTCGCGCAGTCGACGCCCGTCGTCGCCCCGCTCGCGCCCGCTGTCGTCGTCCCGCCCGCGCCTGCCGCCGTCGCGGTCGCGATCGCGCCGGCGCACGGAAGCGCGCCGCCGGTCCCGGACCCCGCCGAAGAGGAGCCGCCCCGGCCGAACAAGCTCGTCCAGAACGCGGCCAGCCCGTGGGCGAAGAACTTCGAGCGCGCGCAGAAGGCGCTGTGGACGAACAGCCCGGGCGGCGCGCAGACGATCCTCACCGATCTGTTGCGCAAGCCCGGCCTGACCCGCCGCGACCGCGCGCGCGCGAACAAGATGATGGGGGACGCGCTGGCGAAGAAGGGAAAGCGCGCCGGCGCGACGCAGTGGTGGCGGAAGGCATTCCAGCTCTACGACGACCCGGAAGACCGCGCGCGGGTAGCGCGGCTGATCAGCGGGTCCCGGTAGCGCTGGATCAGACGCGGTCGCTCCCTGGCACCTCGTCCCGGGAATGTCGGACCCCCTCGGTAGGCTTGCGCGCATGCAAAGCGAACAGGCGCGCCAGAGGAAGACGCGCAAAACCGAACCGCAGATGTGCGCGCCGGTTGAGTGATACCTGCCGGCTCGAGAGAGGCGGCCGACCGGCGGAAGTGCTGGAATTCGAGGCGCCCCCGCATGATACGATCCGGGCGGAGGCGTGGTGGGCCTTGCCCTGTTTGCGGAGCTGAAGCGCAGGCGCGTCTTCCGCGCCGTGATCGGTTACGGCGTTGCCGCGTTCGCCGTCCTCCAGATCATCGAGCCGGTCATGCATGGCCTCCACTGGCCGGATGCGGTGCTCTCCTACGTCGTGATCGCGCTCGCGGTCGGTTTCCCGCTCGTCGTCGCCCTCGCCTGGATCTTCGATCTCCGCGGAGGCCGCATCGAACGCACGCCGGCTACCCCGGGAGTCGCCGGCATCCGGCTCGCGGTGGCGCTGCTCGGCATCGGGGCAGCTGCCGCGACGCCGGTGTTCCTGTTCCACTACGCGTTCCGGGAGGCGCGGCCCGAAGCGGCGCGACCCGGCGCCGCCGGCGCGCCGTCGATCGCCGTGCTGCCCTTCGTGAACATGAGCAGCGACAAGGAGAACGAGTACTTCTCCGAAGGGATCACCGAGGAGCTGATCAACGCGCTCGCCAACATCGACGGACTGCGGGTCACCTCGCGCACCGCCGTCTTCGCGCTGCGCGGGACCACGGAAAGCGTCCAGAAGATCGGCGCGGATCTCGGCGTCGAGACGCTGCTCGAAGGCAGCGTCCGCCGCGACGGCACCGCCCTGCGCGTCACGGCGCAGCTGATCAACGTGAGGGACGGCTACCACCTCTGGTCGAAGACCTACGATCGCGAGCTGAAGAGCATCTTCGCCGTCGAGGACGAGATCGCCCGCTCCATCGCCGATGCCTTGCAGCGGAAGCTGGTGGGCGTCAAGCCGCCCACCGCGAACGTGCAGGCCCACGATCTGTACCTCCGCGGCAGGTACTTCTGGAACCAGCGCAGCAGCGAAGGAATCCGCAAGGCGGCGGGCTACTTCGAGCAGGCGATCGCCCTCGACCCGAACTACGCGCTCGCCTGGGCCGGGCTGTCCGATGCGCTGGCGTTGCGCAGCGATTACGACACCGGCTCCGCCCCCCGGACACTGCCCAAGGCGAAGGAGGCGGCGCAGCGCGCGCTGCAGCTCGATCCCGGGTTGGCGGAAGCCCACGCCTCCCTGGGGCTGGTCGCCCATTTCGATTTCGATCCCCCGACCGCGATGCGGGAATACCGCGCCGCGCTCGATCTGAGGCCGGACTTCGCCATGGCCCGCAAGTGGTACGCGGACGAGCTCGCGATCACCGGGAGCGCCCAGGAAGCGCGTACCCAGTACGAGCAGGCGCTGCGGGACGATCCCACCTCGCTGATCGTCAACTACAGCGTCGCCTCGGCGAAGATGTTCGACCGCGACTACGAGAGCGCCGGCCGGCTCTTCCGCAAGACGCTGGAGATGGATCCCACGTTCGCGCCGGCGCGCGCCGGTCTGGCCGAGCTGTATGCGCTGCAGGGAAACTACGACCAGGCCCTGGCGGAGATCGACAGCTTCCTGCCGGACTCCTGTCTCCGGAAGATCTTCCGCGCAGCGGTCCTCATCCAGGCCGGCCGACGGTCCGAGGCACGTGCGCTGGCGCGGGAGCTCGACGGCGGCTGCAAGGACGAGCACGTCTCCCGCGCGCACCTCGGCGGGCTGTGGATCGCCCTCGGCGAGAAGGACAAGGGGTTCGCGCTGCTGAAGGACGCCTGCGCCGCGAAGGACCCCGGAGTGCTCATGCTCAAGATCGAGCCGACCTTCGACGCGGTTCGCTCCGACCCGCGCTTCAAGGATCTCCTCCGCTGCGCTCACCTCGACTGAAGATCCGGGGACACTTTACGACCAAGGTCGGAAAGCGTCCCCGGAATTCACCCCCGGAATTCAGCTGCGGATCTGTGAGAGGACGGCGGCGACGACGCGGTCGCAGCGCGGGGCCTCGAAGGGGAGCGCGCCGCGGCCGGACGGCTCGACCTCCGCGAGGAGGAGGCGGCGGAGCATGGCGCGCGCGCGGTACAGTCGGGTCTTCACCGTGGCAGGCTCGATCTCCAGGCACCGGGCGGTCTCCTCGATGGAGAGCTCCTGCACCTGGCGGAGCACGAAGACGGTGCGGAAATGCTCGGGCAGCGCGTCGATGGCCCGGGTGAGGAGCCGCCGGTTCTCCACGTCGGAAGCGCCCGCTTCGGGGGATCGCGTCTCGGCTGGCACGTCGGACTCCTCCTCCTCGTTCTCGCTCACGGTCCGCAGGCTCCGGCGACGCCGCGCGAGGGCTTCGTGAATCCCGATCCGGGTGAGCCAGGTGGAGAAGGCCGAGCGACCCTCGAAGTCGCCGAGGTGCGCATACGCGTGCAGGTACGCGCCCTGCATCGCGTCTTCCGCTTCCGCCTCGTCGCGGAGGATCGAGCGCACGGCGCGGTAGAGGCGCTCGTTGTGGCGGCGCATGATCAGCTCGAAGAGCTGCGTATCGCCCGCGAGGACGCGGGCGATCACCTGCTCGTCGGTCCAGGGCTCGTGCTCCTTCAGGCGCGCGGAGAGCGGCATGCCGGATCAGAGTCCGCAGCGGCGAAAAGGTTCCCTCAGGCGGGCTCGCCGGCCCTCACGGCCCTCGGGTCGGTGGGGAACTCGCCGAACTCCTCGATCAGCCCGGCGCAAAACGCCAGCGCCGCCCGCTTGTTGACCATGAACCGGTAGAGCACGAGATCGCTACCGCGATCGCCGGACATTCCCCCCACCGGTTCCAATACATTGAGAAGATCGATCCCCGCCTCGGCGAGGAAGGCTTCCGGGCCGCCCTGCAGCCGGAGCCCGATCGCCGGATCGACGCTCGCCGCCAGCCCTGCCTCCTGCACCCTCCCGTCGAGCAGCTCCTCGAGGGACTGGAGGAACTGGATCAGGTCCATGTCGAGGAGCGTCGCACGCTCGATGGCGATCAGCGGCGCGAACGCGTGCTCGCCGCTCTCGCGGTGCTGGTAGCGATCGATCGCCACCCGCATCTCCAGCGACGCCGGCGCGGTCTCCCCGGTCGACAGCCGCCGCACGAGCTCGAGCCGCAGGCGCAGGTTGCTGGTCTGGTTCAGGAGCACCGCCATGGCCGCCATGTTACATGACGGCGGTTCATGCGCCGCCTGGTGCTGCCCACGCTATCCGGCGTGCTCTACTTTCTCTCCTGGATCGGGTTCGGCATCTGGCCGCTGGCGTTCGTCTGCTTCGTCCCACTGCTCTGGGCGCTGCGCGACGCCGCTCCGAAGCGCGCCTTCTGGCTGGGCGCGTGGATGGGATTCGTCACCCATCTCGGCGGGTACACCTGGATCATGTACGTCCTCCAGGTCTTCGCGAACGCGCCGCTCCCGCTGGCGTTCCTCGGATACCTGCTGCTCTGCGCGGCGCAAGGCCTGCTCTTCGGCGTGATGTCGTTCGCGCTGGTCTGGGTGGGCCGGCGCACCCGCTGGCCCGCGGCCGCGCTCCTCCCGCTCGCGCTGGTGGCGACCGAGTTCGCCTATCCCCTGCTCTTCCAGAGCTACACCGGCGTCGCGCTGATGCCGGTGCTCCCGCTGGTGCAGATCGCGGAGCTCGGCGGCCCGCTGATCCTCTCCGCCTTGCAGGCGGTGGTGAACGGCGCCATCTACGACGCCTTCGAGGCCTGGCGCCTGGGCAAGCCGCCGCCCATCCGGGTGATGAGCGCCTCGCTCGTGGCGCTGGTGGGAAGCGGCGCCTTCGGCCTGCTCCGCATCGTCCGCGTCGACGAAGCGCAGCGAGCGGCGCCGAAGCTCTCGGTCGGGCTGGCGCAGCCGAACGTGGGCGAGGTCGAGCTGCACGCGAATCCCTGGGCGTCGGTTCGCACCCTGCAGGACGAGACAGCCGAGCTGCACACGCGCGGCGCCGAGCTCGTCATCTGGCCCGAGGTCGGCTACAACGCCCGCCCCCTGCACGCCGGCTCCGACGGGCGTGCGGTGGTGGGCCCGGTGCCGGTGCCGGCGATCGTGGGCGCCATCCGGATCGACGGCCAGCACGTCTGGAACAGCGCCCTGATGATCGACGAGCAGGGGCGGATCGGGGACCACTACGACAAGATCCAGCTGCTTGCGTTCGGCGAGTACATCCCCGGCGGCGAGTGGTTTCCCCAGCTCTACCAGTGGCTGCCGCTTTCGGGCGGCCTCTCCAAAGGGACCTCCACCGCGCCCTTGCGCTGGGGACCGTGGAGGTTCGCCACCTTCATCTGCTACGAGGACATCCTCCCCGGCATCGTGCGCGCGATCATGGCCGATCACGGCGAGGGCCGTGCTCACGCGATGGTCAACCTGACCAACGACTCCTGGTACGGCGCCGGGCACGAGCAGGAGCAGCACCTCATGCTCGCCGCGGTCCGCACCATCGAGCATCGCCGCTGGCTGCTGCGCGCGACCAGCACGGGGATCAGCGCTTTCGTGGACGCCACCGGCCGCGTGCTGCAGCGCATCCCTCGCAACCAGCGCGGGGTCGCGGTGGCGGAGGTCCCGATGCTCCAGGGAACCACGCCGTACGAAGTGCTCGGGGACTGGCCGGGTTGGCTCGCCCTGGCCCTGATCGCCGCCGTCGCACTGCGTCAAGCGCTGCGCCGGCGATCCGCCTGAGGCGCCTGCCCGCCCGCCCCTCGCACGTCCGGGCGGCGATGTGTCGGACCCCTGGTGTAAGCCTGTTTCCACCTTGAGAAGCCCCGGTCCGGCGCTTATCCTGCGCCGCCCCAACTTGCCCCAGGAGCCCATGGAGCCCGAATCCATCCTCGTGAAGGGAGCCCGCGAGCACAACCTCAAGGGCATCACGCTGGAGATCCCGAAGAAGAAGCTCGTGGTCTTCACGGGGGTGTCGGGCAGCGGCAAGAGCTCGCTCGCCTTCGACACGCTCTACGCGGAGGGCCAGCGCCGGTACGTGGAGTCGCTGTCCGCGTACGCGCGCCAATTCCTCGGGCAGATGGAGAAGCCGCACTACGACGTGATCCGCGGGCTCTCGCCCACCATCTCCATCGAGCAGAAGGCGGCCTCCAACAACCCGCGCTCCACGGTCGGGACCATCACCGAGATCCACGACTACCTCCGCGTCCTCTTCGCCGCGGTGGGCAAGCAGCATTGCACCATCTGCGGGCGGCGGGTGGGCAAGCAGAGCGCGCAGCAGATCGCAGACGAGCTGGCCAAGCTCCCCGAAGGGACCAAGCTGACGCTGCTGGCGCCCCTGATCGAGCAGCGCAAGGGCGAGCACAAGGACGTCCTCGCCGACGCGCGCAAGCGCGGGTTCGCCCGGGCGCGGGTGGACGGCGTCATCCGCGATCTCGACGAGGACATCGAGCTCGACAAGAAGCGCAAGCACGACATCGCGGTGGTGGTGGACCGGCTGGTGGTGAAGAAGGAGGACGGCTCCCGCCGGCTGATCGACTCGGTGGAGACGGCGCTGAAGGAAGGCAAGGGCATCCTCCACGCGCTCACCCAGCTTCCCCGCGGGGGCGAGACGCAGAGCATCTACAGCGAGCACCTCTCCTGCCCGGTCGACGGCATCAGCTTCCCTGAGTTGGCGCCGCACAGCTTCTCCTTCAACAACCCGCTGGGCATGTGCCACGAGTGCAACGGCCTCGGCACCCGGCCGGAGATGGATCCGGACCTGATCGTCCCCGACCCGACGCGAAGCATCCGCTCGGGTGCGGTGGAGCCCTGGAACCACGCGTTGGAGAAGCAGGGCGGCTGGACGTACCGGATGATCGAGTCGCTCTCCAGCTCCTTCAAGGTGCCGCTCGACAAGCCCTGGAAGGATCTGCCGCGCGACATCCGCGATCTGCTGCTCTTCGGCTCGGGCGACGAGACCATGAGCATCCGCTGGAGCGAGGGCGGGCGCACGGGCACGTACAAGACCAGCTTCGAGGGGATCATCCCCATGCTGATGCGCAGGTTCAAGGAGACCACCTCCGAGAGCATGCGCAAGCACTACCTCCGGTACTTCAGCGACAAGCCCTGCAGCGCCTGCAAGGGCGAGCGCCTCCGTCCGGAGAGCCGCGCGGTGAGCATCGGGGACGTCGCGGAGGAGCCGGCTTTGCCGGCGACGGGCGGAGCCCGCAGGGCGGAGCATGCGATCGAGACTCCCGGCAAGAGCATCGTCCAGGTCTCCCGGATGACCATCGACCAGGCGATGCAGTTCCTCTCCACCCTGCCGCTGGAAGGCAGCGACAAGGTGGTCGCCTCGGAGCTCCTGAAGGAGATCGGCAACCGGCTCCGGTTCCTCCTCGACGTCGGGCTCGGGTATCTCACGCTCGATCGGCCCGGCCCGAGCCTGAGCGGCGGCGAGTCGCAGCGGATCCGCCTCGCCTCGCAGATGGGGTCCGAGCTGACGGGCGTGATCTACATCCTCGACGAGCCCTCCATCGGGTTGCACCAGCGCGACAACGCGCGCCTGCTCGCCACGCTCAAGCGCCTGCGCGATCTCGGCAACTCCGTGATCGTCGTCGAGCACGACGAGGAGACCATGGAGGAGGCCGACTGGCTCGTCGACTTCGGCCCGGGCGCGGGCGAGCTGGGGGGAGAGGTCGTCGCCCAGGGCACGCCGCGCGAGGTGATGAAGGCCGAGCGCTCGGTGACCGGCGCCTATCTCTCCGGACGGCGGAGGATCGAGGTCCCTTCCCAGCGGCGGCGCGGCAGCGGCAAGAGCATCAAGCTGATGGGCGCGGCGGAGAACAACCTCAAGGACATCGACGTGGAGTTTCCGCTCGGGTGCCTGGTGGCGGTGAGCGGCGTCTCCGGCGCCGGCAAGTCCACGCTGGTCAACCGCATCCTCTACCCGGCGCTGGCCCGGGCCATCTACGGCTCGCGCGAGGCGCCCGGCGCGTACAAGGCGCTCTCCGGGATCGAGCACCTGGACAAGGTGATCGAGATCGACCAGAAGCCCATCGGCCGCACGCCGCGGAGCAACCCGGCGACCTACACCAAGGTGTTCGACTGCATCCGCGACGTGTTCGCGCGGACCCCGGAGGCGCGCGCCTACGGCTACGAGCCGGGGCGCTTCTCCTTCAACGTCAAGGGCGGCCGCTGCGAGGCCTGCGAAGGCGACGGGCTGAAGGTGGTGGAGATGCACTTCCTCGCCGACGTGTACGTCCCCTGCGAGGTCTGCCACGGCAAGCGCTTCAACGACGCCACCCTGCGCGTGACCTTCAAGGGCAAGAACATCGCCGAAGTCCTCGACATGAGCGTCCGCGAGGCGATGGAGCACTTCTCCGTGCACAAGGAGATCATCCGCATCCTCAAGACGCTGGACGACGTGGGCCTCGGCTACATCAAGATCGGCCAGCCCTCGCCCACCCTCAGCGGCGGCGAGGCGCAGCGGATCAAGCTCTCCCGCGAGCTGGCGCGCACGGACACGGGCCGCACCCTCTACGTCCTCGACGAGCCCACCACCGGCCTCCACTTCGAGGACATCAAGCGGCTCCTCAGCGTCCTGAACCGCCTGGTCGACGCGGGGAACACCGTCCTCGTGATCGAGCACAACCTCGACGTGATCAAGTGCGCCGACTGGATCGTCGACATCGGTCCGGAAGGCGGCGACAAGGGCGGCCGCGTGGTCGCCACGGGCACCCCGGAACAGGTCGCACAGACCAAGGGCAGCTACACCGGCCAGTACCTGGGCAAGGTGCTGGGCCGCGGCCGCGTCGCCTCCGGCGGCTAGCCGGATGCCGGGGGCCCATTTGTTTTTGCGCCGCTTCCCGCGCCGACGAAGGGGAGCGCTTACGGCCGCTCTTCTTTCGTCTGCTTCGGCTTTTCCGGCTCCTCGAACAGCTCGAGGTTCCTGAGCAACTCGAGCCGCTCCAGCAGCGCGAGATCCTTCACCAGCTCCGCGTCTTCCTTCGAGAGCGGGCCCTTCGCCGACTCCTGCCGCTCCTTGGGCGCCGGCGCCGCCCCGCCGTCCTGAGCGCGCGCGGCGGACGCGCAGAGCAAGGCTGCCATCCACCAGGCCGTCCGCATCCTTCAGCCGCCGCGCCTCTCGTGACGCCGCTCTTCCCGGCGCTCGCGCTGCTCCTCGCGCCGGTCCTCCCGATCCTCCCGGCGCTCCTGCCGGCGCTCGCGGAAGCGCTGGCGCATCTCCTCGCGCTGCTCCGGCGTCATCCGCTCCCAGCGCCGCATGTTCTCGAGCAGCTGGCGCCGCTCCGCCGGATCGCTCTCCATCACCCGGTGAAGCTCGCGGCGCAGCTCGGCCCGCTTCTCGGGGGGAAGGCTGCGGAACTCCTTCCAGCGCTGCAGGATCTCCTGCCGCTGCTCCGGCGGCATCTGCTGGAACCGGCGGTAGTTCTCCAGGACCGCCGCCCGCTCCGCCTCCGGCATCGACTCGAGCTTCTGGAGGTTCTCGCGCAGCGCCGCCCGCTCGTCGGGCTGCATCTCGCGAAACCGCTGGCGCAGCTCCTCCTGCTTCTCCGGAGGGAGGTTGCGAAAGCGCTCTTCCGCATCCTGCTGGGCGCGGACGGGGAACGCGCAAAGCAGCGCCGCCGCGACGAACAGCGCGCGCTTCACGGCCGCGCCTCGAGCGTGTGCAGCACGGAGACGACCTCGATGTCCTCCAGCGCCTCGCGGTTCTGCAGCACGCCGAGATCTTCGAACAGCTCCAGCCGCTGGGCGATCTTCACCTCGTCCCCATGCTCCGGACGAGCGGGCACCAGCACCGCGGCTGCGGCCACGGCGACGCTCGCGGCCGCGATTCCGCCGAAAGCCCAGCGCAGCCAGCGGGAGAAGGGATCGCCGCGGCGATCCCGCGCCGAAAGCGCCACGGTGGCCGCGAAACCGGCACGCGGCTCCCGCGCAGGCAGCGGCGCGATCACCTCGCGCGCCGAAACGAGCAGATCGCGCTCCTCGCGGCACTCGGGGCAGCCCTGGAGGTGCGCGGCGGCTTCCGCGCGCTCGCGGTCCCCGAGCGCGCCCGAGAGCACCGCCTGCAGTCTGTCCGCGATGTGCGCCATGACCTCTCTTGATTGCAGAACCGCCAGATCGCCCGAAGGTTAGACGCCGCTCTCGGCCACCCGGAAGCGGATGGGGAGAAAGCCCGCGAGGTCGATCTCGTCGCCGGTCTCGATCATCCGGACGTCGATGGGCTGGCCCAGCCGGTAGGATTTGTGGGCGGAACGCAAGTCCTCGAAAACAGGCCGCCCTCCCTTCCAGAGGATGCGGGCGTGCTTCGGCGAGATGAGCGGGAGGTCGAGCCGGAGGTCGGCGCCTTCGCCGCTGCCGAGCACGAACTCCTGCTTGTCGATCTCGATCTCGGGCTTGCCGTCGACGGAGAGGAAAAGCTTCTGGTCGGACGGCTTCCCCTTCTTGCGCGGCGGCTCCGGACGGAGCGGCATTCCCGGAGCGGCCGCCGCCGCGTAGGAAGCCAGCGCCCGCTCGAGCACCACCTGCGGCTCGAGGCCGGTGCGCTCGGAGAGCCGCCGCAGCAGGTCGCGCTCGGGCTCGAGGAGTTGCACGCGCGCCGGCGCCTTCTTCGGCGGCGGCGCAGGCCTGGCCCGCCGTCCCAGCGTCTTCCGCGTCTTCGCCATCGCCGCTCTCTACCACGCCTCCGCGGATTCAGCCGCCGCGCGGGAACAGTCGCTTCCCGAGCTGGAGATCCCCGAGCAGCACCACCGAGAGCAGCAGCCCGAGCAGCAGCAGAAGCCCGATGACGTGGACGACGGACTCGAACCGGTGGTTCACCTTGCGCCGCGTCACCAGCTCATACCCGAGGAAGACCAGGCGCCCCCCGTCGAGCGCAGGGACGGGGAGGAAGTTGAAGAGCGCGAGCCCGACGGAGATGTTCGCCAGGATGGCCGCGAAATCGGCGATGCTGCGCTTCACCTCGGCGCTCGCCTGCCGGACGATGGCGATCGGCCCGGCCAGCGACGCGCTTCCCCTTCCGCGCACCGCGTCCCAGAGCGCGCCGAGGGTGGCGGCGTTCAGGGACCACACGTCGTGCAGGGCGCGCGGGACCGCTTCGGCGAACGGCAGGCGCACCAACACGCGGTCCGGCCGGACCGAGATCGTCCCGTGCTCGGGGTGGACGGCGAACGTCTGCCGCGTCCCGCCGCGCAGCACCTCGAACCTGCGATCCGGCGGCGCGCCCGGCTTCTGCAGCTCGCCGCGGAACTCCTCGAACGAGTCGACCGGCACCCCGTCGACCGCCAGGACCTGATCCCCGGTCCGCAGCCCCGCCGCCGCCGCCGGGCCGCCCGGGATCACCTCGATGCGCGTGGTGCTCAGATCGAGGAACCCGTTCGAGAGGTAGAGGATGGCGATGATCAGGAACGCCACCAGGTAGTTCACGCCGGGTCCGGCGGCGATCACCAGGAAGCGCATCCAGGCGGGCTTGTTCACGTACGAGCCCGGATCCGACGGATCCTGCGCGGCGGGATCGTCGGGGGTGAATCCGGCGATCTTGCAATAGCCGCCGAGCGGCAGGGCGCTCAGCCGGTACTCCGTGTCCCCATGCTTGAACCCCGCGATGCGCGGGCCGAATCCGAGTGAGTACGTCTCCACCCGCATCCCCGTCAGGCGCGCCAGGACGAGGTGCCCGGCTTCGTGGGCGGCGATGAGCAGGCCGAGGCCCACGACGGCGACGAGAATGGCCATGCGGCGGCGCAGCATAGCCGATGCCGGATCGCGGCGCAGGAACTACGTTGATCTCCGGACAGCTGGGGGATCGCATGCGCAGAATCCTGATCGCAGTGGGCAGCGGGCTGATCGCAGCCGCGTGCTCTTCGCAGAAGCCGGCCGCAAAGCTCGACGACTCCGGCCTCGCACGCCTGAACGAAACGCAGATGGAGCCGGTGGACGAGGCGCGCGTCGAGGAAGGGCGCGCCCGTGACGACCTGGCGCGCGCCCGCGCGAAGGAAGCCGACGCCCGCGCGCAACTGGAAGTGGCGAAGTCGGAGCGGGACGTGGCCGACGCGCAGCTCAAGCGCGCGCTCGCGCAGCAGGACCTGCTCAAGAAGCAGTACGCCAGCAAGGACCAGATGGCGGGGGTGGAGCAGGAGATCGCCGCCGCGCAGGACCGGATCAAGGCCTCCGACCTGAAGCTCCAGTACGTGAACCAGATGATCGCGCTCTCGGAGGCGGAGCGAAGACATGCGGAGGCGCACGTGGTCACCGCCCAGGCCTTGACCGAGCAGGCCAAGTACCGGGCGATGAAAGCCGCCAACGCTCCCGAGGCCGGCTCGGTGAACCCCGGCGACATCGATCAGCGGGTCGCTGCGGCGCAGGCGCAGGAGGCGAACATCCTCAAGGACGTCGCCGCCCGCCGCACCACGGCCAACGAGCTGTACGAGCGGTGGCAGCAGGCGAACGCCCGCGCGCGCGCGCTCGCTCAGCCGATGCAGGTCCCGGTCCCGCCACCGACCAGCGAGCCGACGTCGCACTAGCTCGGCGCGGGGTCGCGCCGGCTGTCCCGCAGCGCCGCGGTAGTCCGCGCGCTGCCGTGGGACTAGCTCGGCGCGACCCCGCGCCGAGCTAGATCAGGCGGCGGTGGCCGGTGCGGACCCAGCGGAAGTAGTCGCGGAGGATCTCCGCGTGGTCGAAGCAGAGATCGTCCCAGGGGATGGCCGATTCCGCGAACCAGCGCGCGTCGGCGGCATCGTCGCCCGCCTCCGGGTCCGCCCCCTCCTTCGCCCGGCACGCGTACACGGTGGAGATGGTGTGCTTGCGGCGATCGCGGCGCGGGTCGGAGTACGTGAAGAGCTGCGCGACCAGCTCCACCTCCAGGCCCGTCTCCTCCTTCGCTTCGCGGCGGCAGGCCTTGCCGATCTCTTCGCCGTAGTCGACGAATCCGCCCGGGATCGCCCAGCCCTTCGGCTCGTTCTTGCGGAGGATGAGGACGATGCGGCCGTCCAGCCCCGCGATGATCGCATCGGTGGTCGGGAGCGGGTTCCGGTGCTGCTTCTCCGCGCTCACGGCGTGATCAGTCCCGACGGTGTCACCTGCGGCTCTTTCTGCTTCTGCTCCAGCTTTCCCTCGAGCGCGTGGGTGAACAGCGCGCGGCAGAACGGGTTCGTGGCGTCCTTCTCCAGCGCGCGCGCCACCGCCAGCGCGGTGCGCGCGGCGTCCGCCCGCTTCTCGGCGGAAAGGATGTGCGCCATCTCCACCAGCCGCTTCGCGTAGAGCGCGCGGCGCTGCGGGGTGAAATAGCTGGCGGCGAAATCGTCGGCGGCGGCGGCGAACGCCTGCTGCCGCTGGCGCGCGTCGATGTAGAGCTGGGAAGTGGCGATCTCGTCGACGCGCAGGGCGAAGCGGCGGAGATCGTCCTCCTCCGGGATCCAGGAGATGAAGAGCGGATCCTCGAACAGCGCCGCTCCGGCGAGCTGGTGCGCCTGCTCGTCGGGAAGCTCGATGGAGAGCCCCGGAGAAGGCTGCGGCGGGTCCGGCGCGGGCCCGAGGAGCTGCAGCGCCTCGACGTACGCGCGCGGCGGCGAGAAGCCGTTGCGCGCTCCCGCCGCCTCCGCCTCGGCGATCAGCTGGCGGGCGTGGTCGCGCGGGATCTCGGCGCTGGTGACCACGTTCTGGCGCGGGAGCCGCTTGACGAACTCGCGCCAGGAACGGCGGGAGAGCGCGAGCGCGTCGGCCGCCAGGATCCCCTTCACGTCGGAGAGGACCACCTGCACCACCTCCACGCCCTGGCGGCCCGGACGCGACCACCACACCGCCCGCTCTCCGTAGGCGTCGATGCTGCTCGCGTAGCAGACCGGCGCCTCGCCCTCCGGCAGCGGCCTGAGGATCGGCTCCCCTTGCGGCCGGATCTCCTGCACCTGCACGCCGCGCTGCTTCAGCTTCTGCAGCTCGCGCTTGGCCTCCTTCGCCAGCGTGCGGCCCGGCGCGGTGGCGAGCTCGAGAAGGACGTCCTGCCGCGACGCCCGGCCGGCCGCGTGCACCAGGGCGAGCGAGAGCATCTCGGGCAGCGCGGCGATCTCCGCCGCCATCGCGCGTCCATCCGCTCCGGACGCCGTCGCCGCGTCGGCCTGGAGCTTTCCCAGCACCACCCGCGCCGCCTGCACGTCGGCCGCCTGCGGCCGCGAGACGCCGGCGCACTGCATCTCCTCGGCGATGCTGTCCGGCCGGAGCGAGCCGTCCTTGAGCAGGGCCAGGCACTCGTCGACCGTCAGGTTGTGCGGTTCCGCCATGGGGCTGCGCACAATAGAGACGGCCCCGAGGGGCGTCAACGCTGCTACGATGGCGCCGCGATGCGCGTGACCGTCCTCTACTTCGCCGCCGCGCGGGAGCGCGCGGGGACCGGTTCGGAAGCGATCGAGCTGCCCGAGGGCGCGACTGCTCGGGACGCGCTCGCGGCCGCCTGCGCGCGCCACCCGCCGCTCCAGGCGGTGGCGGACAAGCTGCGGCTCGCCGTCGACCAGGAGTTCGCCGGGGCCGACCGGAAGCTGCGCGAAGGGAGCGAGATCGCGCTCATCCCGCCGGTCTCCGGCGGAGCGGGCGCTCACCGGATCGGTCCCTCGCCGATCGATCCCGAGGCGCCGCTGCGCGCGATCGCCGGCGCGGACTGCGGCGCGGTGGTGAGCTTCGTCGGGACCGTGCGCGCGACGAACCACGGCAAGACCGTGGTGCGGCTCGAGTACGAGGCCTATCCGGAGATGGCGCTGCGCATCTTCGAGCACATCGCCGCCGAGGCGCGCGAAAAGTGGGCGGCGCGGCTCGCCATCCACCACCGCACCGGAGCGCTGGAACCCGGCGAGATCTCCGTCGTGATCGCCGCCGCGGCGCCGCACCGCGCCGACGCGTTCGACGCATGCCGGCACGCCATCGAGGCGCTGAAGAAGGACGCGCCCATCTGGAAGCGGGAGCTGTATCCGGACGGCTCGTCCTGGGTGGGCCTCGGCTCTTAGCCCGTGCTACTCTGGACGGGCGCATGGGAATCTCGGTTCTGGTCGCTGGCAACGCCGCCTTTCGCGAGGCCATCGGCACCGCCCTCGGCACCGATTACAATCTCATCGAAACCGACTCGGTCAGCGCCGCCGCCGACGTGCTCCTGGCGTCGAGGCCCGCGTTGGCGTTCGTCGACCTGCGCGTCGACTCGGCTGCCGGCAGCGCGATCTGCCGGCGCATCAAGGGCGCCGCGAGCACGCGCCTGCTCCCGGTGGTCGCGTTCGCCGAGGCGGGCGAGGAGCGGACGGTGGCCGCGCTCGACGACGGCGCCGACCACGTGCTCCCCTTTCCGCCGCCCCGCGCCGAGCTGCACGCGCGCATCCGCTCCGCGCTGCGCAACCGCCTCGCCACCGAGCGGCTGGAAGACGCCTCGCAGGTGATCTTCGCGCTCGCCAACGCGGTCGAGGCGAAGGATGCCTACACCGAAGGCCACACCGAGCGGGTCGGCGCCCTCGCGGTGGAGGCCGGACGTCTCACCGGCCTCGACGAGGAGACCTGCGAAGCGCTCCGCCAGGGCGGCGTGCTGCACGACATCGGGAAGATCGGGATCCCGAACGAGATCATCAACAAGGCCGGGCTGCTCACGCAGAAAGAGCGGATCGTGATGAACAAGCACCCGATCATAGGGGAGCGCATCTGCGAGCCGCTCAAGAGCCTGCGCCATCTCCTCCCGATCATCCGCTGGCATCACGAGAAGCTCGACGGCACCGGCTATCCCGACGGCCTGAAGGGCAGCCAGTTCCCGGTGCCCGCGCAGATCCTCCAGCTCGCCGACATCTACGACGCGATCACCACCGATCGGCCGTATCACCGCGCCCGCACCCGCGCGAGCGCCGTCGAGTTCCTCCACTCGGAGGCGCGCAAGGGCTGGCGCGATCACGAGCTGGTGAAGCTGATCGGCGCCGCTGCCGGCAGGCTGAACCTCGGGCGCACGCGGGAAGAGGACATTCCGCCTCCTCCGGCGCCGATCGGGCAGTGGCGCACCGAATAGCGCGGCTCACTGCCTGAACCCGTCCGCCGGCGGCTGCGGCGGCGCGGGACAGTGGTACATGTCGACGAACAGCGTGTAGGTGGCGGAGTCGCAGCGCGCCTCGAAGGCGTCGACGATGTGGAGGTCCGGCTCGCCCGCCTGTATTGGCCGCTCCGGGTCCATCTGCAGCAGCGCGCGCGGGTCGTTCGGATCGTCGGGAGTCTGGCGCGTGCCCACCGGCCCAAGCCGGTTCGTCTTTGGCGGGTTCCCGTCGGCGCAGCGCAAGCTGGACAGCCAGGCCTTCACTCCCGGCGGCAGGCAGACCTCGGCGGCCCGCTCGCGCGAGCGGGCGAACCCCGGTGGCGCCGGAGCTCCGCGGGAGTGGGCGCAGCCGGCGAGCGCGAGCAGGAGCGAGAGGCGCACGCGCGCAGCGTATCAGGCCTCGTCTTCCTCGAAGTACCCGACGAACTCGCCGCGCTGGACCTTGCCGCCGCCGAGCAGGATCGCTTCGTACTCCCGGCCGCATTCCGGACAGGTCAGGGCCTCCACTTCGACCGGCTCGGCGAGAAGACGCCCCCCGTCCACCTCCAGGTAGGCCTCGAGGACGAACCGGGTGGAGCCGCAGGCGCAACGTTCGCCTTGACCTTCGCGCGCATCCTGCTCCGCTTCCGCCAGGGTCCGGTCGCCGTCGTTCGCCATGCGCCAATGCTAAGCCCGATTCAGCGCCAAGGCAGCCAGATGGCGACGGCGCCGAGCAGCGTGCCCGGAATCAGCTGGATCGCGTGGTACACGAGCGCGAAGGCGAGGGCCGCTTCGGGGGGCACGCCCGCCGCCACCAACGCCACCACGGCGCCGGCTTCCAGCACGCCGAGGTTGCCCGGCGTGGAGGGCAGGAGGAGCGCGAAGTTCACCGAGAGCAGGACCATCGCCCAGACCGCGGGATGCACCGCGATGCCGAGAGCGCGAAGACAGAGGGCGACGAGCAACAGGTCGACCGTGTCGGAGAAGAGCGACCAGAGCAGGCTGCGGACCCAGGAGCGCTCCGCGTGCACCGCGCGCAGCGCCTCGAGGAACTTCCCCGCGACGCCTGGCGCGCGCCTGGGAAGGACCGCGAGCAGCGCAACGGCGGACGCGGCCGCCGCGCCCGCGATGGCGAGCGGCGCGGGGTGCGCACCGGGCAGCAGCGCGAAGATGCCGAAGACCAGCCCCAGGCTGATCGCCTCGATCCCCTTCTCCGCCAGCTGCGCGGCGATCAGCGCGCCCGCCGGATAGCCGCGGCGGCGCTTCAACTCGACCACCTTGACGGCCTCGCCGGCGCGCGCGGGCAACAGGTTGCTGATCGCGCCGCTCGCGTAGGAGATGCGGACCAGATCGAAGAAGCTGGCGCGCTGCCGATTCGGAATCGGCTCGAGCAGGGCCTGCCAGCGCCGGGTCCGGGCCAGGGTATTCGCCAAAAGGCCGCAGGCCAGCGCCAGCGCCACCCACTCCCACCGGGCGCGCTCGAGCGCCGCCCCGAGCGCGGCGAAGTCCACGCTCCGCGCGGCCACCACCGCCACCGCCGCCGCGATGGCCCAGGCCGCGATCCGCACCAGCCAGCGCGGACGCGGCGGCGCGACGACTGCTTCGCTCATGCCAGGAACCTGCCGCAGACTCGTGGACCGAGAGCATCCGCCCAGGCCCGCGGCAGCCGCTGCCAGAGCGCGACGCCGGCGCGGATCATCGGGCTGTCGACGTCGAGCGCCGGAGCCCGGCCGCGCAACGGGCAGACGAGGATGGAGCGGGGCGCGGTTCGTGCGCCCCAGTGCTGCTTGAAGCTGAGGGAGCTGGAGCCCCGAAGCGAGGTGCCGAAGTCCAGCGAGCGCAGGCCCGCGTCGCAGGCGCGGGCGACGATGTCCCAGACCAAGAGGACGTTGGGACGGAGCGCGAGCGCGTCGGGGCGCGAGGAGAGGAACGGGATGGTGACCACTCCTTCGAAGGTTAGCGTCACCGCTCCGGCCACGCACCGATCTCCATGGTGGACGGTGACCACCTCGGCGGCCGCGCCGAACGCCTGCACCAGCTCTTCGATGAACCGCCGGCCGTAGATCGGCGCTCCCTTGTGGTGCATGTTTTCCGCGAGCACGTCGTAGAAGGCCGGGATCCCTTCCGCTCCGCGGCGGACCTCGAGACCGTAACCGCGC
>DASREU010000284.1:0-6055 GCA_035651935.1 Myxococcales bacterium
GGCAAGACCACGATGATGGACGTGATCACCGGCAAGACCCGGCCGGACGCCGGCGAGGCGCACTTCGGGAACTCGCACGATCTGACGCGGCTCTCCGAGCCGGAGATCGCGCGGGCCGGGATCGGGCGCAAGTTCCAGAAGCCCACCATCTTCAGGAACCACACCGTGTTCGAGAACCTGGAAGTGGCGCTGAAGACGGACAAGCGGGTCTTCCCCACCCTCCGCTCCGAGCGCACGCCGGAACAGGAGGCGCGCATCGAGGAGGTGCTGGGGCTGATCGGCCTGCGGCACAAGGCGGAGCGCAAGGCCGACCTGCTCTCGCACGGCGAGAAGCAGTGGCTGGAGATCGGCATGCTGCTGGTGCAGGACCCGCGCCTGTTGCTCCTCGACGAGCCGGTGGCGGGGATGAGCGACGAGGAGACCGCGCGCACCGGCGAGCTGTTCGAGTCGCTCGCAGGCAAGCATTCGCTGGTGGTGGTGGAGCACGACATGCACTTCGTGGAGAGCATCGCGAGGAAGGTGACGGTGCTGCACGAGGGGCGGCTGCTGGCGGAAGGGACGCTCGAGACCGTGCGGGAGGATCCGCGCGTGATCGACGTCTACCTGGGGCGCTGATGCTGACCGTCCGCGGGCTCAACCAGTACTACGGCGGGAGCCACACCCTGCGCGGGATCGATCTGGAGATCCCCGCCGGCGCATGCACGGCCATCCTCGGCCGCAACGGCGTGGGCAAGACCACGCTGCTGCGCTGCCTGATGGGTGAGCTGCCGGTCCGCTCGGGCGCGATCCTCTTCGACGACCAGGACCTCACGCCCCTGCCCCCGTACGAGCGGGCGCGCCGCGGCATCGCCTACGTGCCGCAGGGGCGGGAGATCTTCGCCAGGCTGACGGTGGCGGAAAACCTGGACGTCGGCGAAGCGGCGGCGGGGAAGCGCGAGGTGGCGCCGCGGCAGGAGCTGGAGGAGCTGTTTCCGATCTTGAAGACGATGACGGGGCGGCGCGGCGGCGATCTCTCGGGCGGGCAGCAGCAGCAGCTCGCCATCGCCCGGGCGCTCGTCTCCCGGCCGCGGGTGCTGCTGCTGGACGAGCCCACCGAAGGGATCCAGCCTTCGACCATCCAGGACATCGGGCGCGCGCTGCGCAAGCTGCTCAGCCAGAGGATGACGATCGTGCTGGTCGAGCAGTACCTGGACTTCGCGCTGGATCTGGCCGAGCACTGCGTGGTCCTCTCGCGCGGCGAGATCGTCGAGCGCGGAAAGGTGAAGGAGCTCGATCCGGCGCAGGTGAAGAAGCACCTCTCGGTCTGAGCCGCGCATGGAATCGCGTCCTGCGGCAGGCGGCGCGACCGCGAAGCGCGGTACAACGCCGCGCATGCGGGTCTCCCAGGGCCGCCTCTCGTTCGAGCGCGCCGGCGCGGCGACGGTGGTGCGCGAGGCGTATGCGGAGAGCCCGCTGCGGCTGCTCACGCCGCGGAACCACGGGAGCTCGGCCTGGGTCTACACCAGCACCTTCGGCGGCGGCTTCGTCGATGGCGACCGCGTCCGGCTGCGGATCGCGGTCGGGGAGGACGCGCGTGCGTTCGTCTCCACACAGGGACCGACGCGCGTCTATCGCTCGCCGGGCGGGAGCGAGAGCGTGACCGCGGTGGAGGTGGCGCGGGGAGGCGCGCTGGTGCTCGCGCCCGACCCGATCGCCTGCTTCGCCGGCGCGCGGTTCCGCCAGCGGACGGAGGTGGAGCTCGGCGAAGCCGCTTCCGTCGCCCTCTGCGAAGGCCTTTCCGCGGGCCGCAGCGGAGAGCGCTGGGGATTCGAGCGCTGCAGCGTGGGCCTCGCGCTCCGGCGAAGCGGGCGGACGCTGCTCGACGAATCGTGGCTGCTCGATCGCGCGCACGGCGCGCTCGGGCGCCGCTTCGGCCGCTTCGAAGCGCTCGCCACCGTCCTGGTCGCTGGCCCGCTGTTCTCGCGGCTCCGCGAAGAGCTCCGCGCCGGGATCGAGGCCCAGGCGGCCGCACGTCGCGCGCGCCTGCTCGAGTCCGCCAGCCTGCTGGCCGAGGACGTGCTCGTGGCGCGGTTCGCGGCCGCTTCTGTCGAGGAACTGGTCCGCGCCGTCCGCGCGCGGTTTGCCGCGGTCGCCACGCTGCTCGGAGACGATCCCTGGGCGCGACGCGCCTGAAAGGAGTGCCCGGATGCACCTCACGCCGCGCGATGTCGACAAGCTGGTGCTGCACGGGGCGGGGTTTCTGGCGCAGAAGCGTCTCGCGCGCGGGTTGCGCCTCAACTACCCGGAGGCGGTGGCGCTGATCTCCACCCAGCTCCTCGAGCTGATCCGCGACGGCCGGACCGTCGCCGAGTTGATGGACGTCGGCCGGCGGATGCTCGGGCGCGCGCAGGTGCTGCCGGGGGTTGCCGAGCTGATCCTGGAGGTGCAGGTGGAGGGCACGTTCCCGGATGGGACCAAGCTGGTGACCGTCCACCATCCGGTCGCGCTCGATCAAGGCGACCTGAAGCTCGCGCTCTACGGCAGCTTCCTTCCGCTTCCCGACCCGAAGGCGTTCGCGAACGCAGCGGACGAGCCGGTGCCCGGCGAGGTGCTCGCGGCGGAGGGGGAGATCGAGCTGAACGCGGGCCGCGAGAGCGTCTCGCTGAAGGTCGTCAACCGGGGCGACCGGCCCATCCAGGTGGGCAGCCATTACCCCTTCGCGGAGACGAACCGCGCGCTGGAGTTCGATCGCGGTCGCGCGTACGGCAAGCGCCTCGACATCCCGGCCGGCACCGCGGTGCGGTTCGAGCCCGGCGAGAGCCGGACCGTGCAACTGGTCGCGTTCGCCGGCGCCGCCGTGGTGCGCGGCGGCAACGCGCTCGGGGAAGGAACGGTCACCGCGGAGAACCGGGCGCGGATGCTGGCGGCAGTCGCCGCACGCGGGTTTGCGCACGCCGAGGAGAAGCCATGAGCCGGCGGATCGATCGCCGCCACTACGCCGACCTGTACGGCCCCACCACGGGCGACCGCGTGCGGCTGGGCGACACCGCGCTGATCGCCGAGGTCGAGAGCGACCTCACCTCGTACGGCGACGAGTGCAAGTTCGGGGGCGGCAAGGTGCTGCGCGACGGGCAGGGGCAGAAGGCCGGAGCCGGCGACGCGGAGGCGCTGGACTGCGTGATCACCAATGCCCTGATCCTCGACTGGACCGGCATCTACAAGGCGGACGTCGGGATCAAGCACGGACGCATCGCCGGGATCGGCAAGGCGGGAAATCCGGACACCATGGCCGGCGTCAGCGAAGGCCTGGTGGTCGGCGTCACCACCGAGGCGATCGCGGGCGAGGGCCTGATCCTCACCGCCGGCGGGATCGACTCGCACATCCATTTCATCAGCCCGCAGCAGGCGCCGGAGGCGCTGGCGAGCGGGATCACTTCCTGGGTGGGCGGCGGGACCGGCCCGGCGACCGGCACCAACGCGACCACCTGCACGCCGGGCGCCTGGAACCTGGCACGCATGCTGGAAGCCGTGGACGATCTGCCGCTCAACGTCGGCTTCACCGGAAAGGGAAACACCTCCCGCCCTGAAGGACTGCTCGATCAGATCCGCGCCGGCGCGCTCGGCCTCAAGCTGCACGAGGACTGGGGGACGACGCCTTCGGCGATCGACTGCTGCCTCTCCGTCGCCGAGGGCGAGGACGTGCAGGTCACCATCCACACCGACACCTTGAACGAGTCCGGCTTCGTCGACGACTCGATCGCCGCGTTCAAGGGCCGCACCATCCACACCTACCACTCCGAAGGCGCCGGCGGCGGACACGCGCCCGACATCCTCCGGGTGTGCGGCGAGGCGAAGGTGCTGCCCTCGTCGACCAACCCCACCCGGCCGTTCACCGTGAACACGCTGGACGAGCACCTCGACATGCTGATGGTCTGCCACCACCTCGATCGGGAGATCGTCGAGGACGTGGCGTTCGCGGAGAGCCGCATCCGGGGCGAGACCATCGCCGCGGAAGACATCCTCCACGACCTGGGCGCGATCAGCATGATGTCGAGCGACAGCCAGGCGATGGGGCGGGTGGGGGAGGTGATCACCCGTACCTGGCAGACCGCGCACAAGATGCGCGAGCAGCGCGGGCGGCTTCCCGAAGAGCGCGGCGAGAACGACAACCTGCGCATCCGCCGCTACCTGGCGAAGTACACCATCAACCCGGCGATCGCGCACGGGTTCGCGGACGCGGTCGGATCGGTGGAGCGGGGAAAGCTCGCCGACCTGGTGCTCTGGAAGCCGGGCTTCTTCGGGATCCGGCCGGAGATCGTGATCAAGGGCGGCTTCATCGCCTGGGCCCAGATGGGCGACGCGGGGGCGTCGATTCCGACGCCGCAGCCGTTGATCATGCGGCCGATGTTCGGAGCGCACGCGCCGGGCGGGATCAGCCTCGCCTTCGTGTCGCGCCGTGCGCTCGCCGAAGGCACGGTCGCGCCGCTCGGGCTGCGCAAGCGGCTGCACGCGGTCCGCGGGTGCCGTGGGCTGGGAAAGCGGGACATGAAGCTGAACGATGCGCTGCCCAGGCTGGAGGTCGACCCGGAGACGTACGAGGTGCGGGCGGACGGCGCCCTGCTGCGCTGCGATCCCGCGGTGCGGCTGCCGCTCTCGCAGCGGTACTCGCTGTTCTGAGAGGCCCCCATGTGGACGCTGTTCCAGCTTGCCGATTCGGCCTTTCCCACCGGGAGCTTCGCGCACTCCGCCGGCCTCGAGGCGGCGGCGCAGGCTGGCGAGATCGGGGGATCGGACGACGTCCGAGGCTTCGCGCACGACGCGATCTGGCAGGCCGGCTTTGGCGCGCTGCCTCTCCTCGGCGCCGCGCACCGCGATGCCGCGGCGTTGCCGTTCCTCGATGCGCGCGCGGACGCGTTCCTCGCGAACCACGTGGCGAACCGGGCCAGCCGCACGCAAGGCCGGGCCTTCGTCGCCACGGCGGCGCGGGTGTTTCCCGAGCGCCTCGGACCGCTGGCGGCGGCCGCCGTGGGGCTCAAGCTGCACCTCGCGCCCGTCTGGGGCGCCGCCTTGTCGGCTCTCGAGATCCCGCTCTCCGACGCGCAGCGCGTCTTCCTCTGGAGCACCGCCCGGAACGTCCTCTCCGCCGGCGTCCGCCTCGGGCTCCTCGGGACCCACGAGGCGCAGGCCATGCTCGCCGGCCTCGGCCCGCTGCTCGACGAGGTGCACGCGGGCTGCGGCGAGCTGGGCGTCGATGACCTGGCGCAGCCGGCGCCGATCGCCGATCTGCTGCAAGGCACGCACGACCGCCTCTATTCGCGTCTGTTCCAATCCTGATCGCAGGAGACCTGACATGGCCCACGAAGGCGATCACGAGCACGCCGATCATCCTGGACATTTCCATGACCGCGAGGCCGCGCGCCGCCGCGATTTTCGCGCGCGCGCCTTCACCGTGGGCGTCGGCGGGCCGGTGGGCAGCGGCAAGACGGCGCTGGTGCTCGCGCTCTGCCGTGCCTTGCGCGACGAGCTGAGCCTCGGCGTCGTCACCAACGACATCTTCACCCGCGAGGACGCGGAGTTCCTGGTGCGGAACGAGGCGCTCCCGCGCGAGCGCATCCGCGCCGTGGAGACCGGCGGGTGCCCGCACGCCGCGATCCGCGAGGACATCAGCCACAACCTGCTCGCGCTTACGCAGCTGATGGAGGAGGTCCACCCGGAGCTGCTGTTCGTGGAGAGCGGGGGCGACAACCTCGCGGCCCAGTACAGCCGAGAGCTGGCCGACTACACCATCTACGTGATCGACGTGGCGGGCGGCGACAAGGTGCCGCGCAAGGGCGGCCCCGGCATCACCCAGTCGGACCTGCTGGTGATCAACAAGACCGATCTGGCGCCGCACGTGGGCGCGGACCTCGGCGTGATGGACCGCGACGCACGGCGCATGCGCGGAGACGGCCCGACGGTGTTCGCGCAGGTGACGAAGGACGCCGGCGTCGCGGAGATCAAGGATCACATCCTCCGCGCCTGGAACCGTGCGGTCCGCTAGCACGGCGCGTGGTCGCGCCGGCTGTCCCGCAGCGCC
>DASREU010000285.1:0-5601 GCA_035651935.1 Myxococcales bacterium
CGAGGTCCGCAGGCTGGACGTGCTCCATCTCCGCATCGTTGAGCTGCAGGACGAGGATCGGATCGCGCAGGTCGTTGGAGACGTGGCTGCCACCCGGCACCTCCCAGAGGCGGTAGCGATCGCCGGGAGCGTCGCCGTCCGGGCGCCGGTAGGCCAGCCCGCCCGGGCGCAGGGTGCCGAGGAAGACCTCCGTCTCCGTGTTGATGTGGATCACCGGCACGTCGAGCGGCTGGATGCGGTGCCGCACGTCGGTCGCGGAGATCGCTCCCGCAGGCGTGAGCCCGAAGTTGAGGTTGCTCGGTCCGTTGGTGCCGCCCGGCACGTAGCCGTCGTAGATGTGGCCGCCGTCCGGCATGCGCTCGATGGCATGAAAGGCCACGGCCTGGGTGAAGGTGAACCCGCCGTCCTGCGAGAAGCCGGCCTCGAAGACCCGCTGGACGGCGTAATCGTGGATCGGGCTCTGCGCGCCGTTCGCCTTGAAGAGCGCGCCGATCTGGGCCGCGACGTCGAAGGTGATGCCGTCGTTGACGCCGCTGTTCCCGCCGGGCGCAAACGGCAGGTACGGCCAGCTGAGCGCCGCGTAGCGCGACGGGTTCCAGCGCTTGAGCATGTCGACGATCACCGACTTCGAGCTCCACCCGACGAAGATGTCGCCGTTGCGGGCGAAGGAGTCGTGCGACCGGTCCCAGACCGCGGCGATATCGAAGTTCGCGCTGGGATTGAGGGGCTCGATGATCACCGTCCCGCTGAACCGGTTTCGCTGCGCCGGGCGCTTCACGAGCATGCGGGTGGTGTAGGGAATGCCGGCGCAGCCGAGCGCAGCGGACGCCGGACAGGGACTGACGACCTGGATCCCGGTCGGCGTGTATTCGTAGAGATTGCCGAATCCGGAGACGAAGTACTCCTCCTCCACGTACCCGGCCGGCAGCGGCGGCTGCACGTCGAATCCGTTCGCGATGTACGGGAAGTTCGTGGCGGTGGACGAGATCGGCCCGCTGACCTTCGGGATCGAAACCTCGAACGGAGTCACGTCGCCGGCAAGCGCGGCCAGCGGCGTAGCGACCAAGACGAGCGCGGCGCACAGGCGCAACGCGCGCCTCTGCGAAGATGCACGATTGCTGCTCAGCATTCCTTCCTCCTGGTTGAGTTGCCTCGAAGATCCGCCGGCGGAGAAAGGCGCTCGCCCACTCCCCGGCCCTGCTGCGCGGCGTCGGGTCGCGTCGGCGGCGCGGACCGTAGCACCGCGCGCGCGGACGGGCCGCTCCCGCGAGCGGCCGTTCCATCCCGCGAAATCGGGCAGAAAAGGCAACGAATGCAATCAGTTCAAGCGCGCCGGACGAACGGGTCCCTCGGGCGGCGGATCGGCGGCTGCGGCGATCCATCGCGCCTCAGCGATCGTCGGACAGCCCGGATCGAAGACCTCCCGGTCGCGTTTGCCCGCGCTCCGCTTCCGGGGCGATCAGGGAGTTTCGGACTGCGCGACGATGCGATCGCGGCCCTGCTTCTTCGCCTCGTACAGCGCCCGATCGGCGATCGCCACCAGGCTCTCGGGCTTGCTGGCGTTGCCCGGCAGCACGGACGCGACGCCGATGCTCACCGTCAGGTGCTTGGCGACCTCGGAATGCTCGTGCCGGATCTTCAGCCCCGCCACCGCCCGGCGCACGTGCTCCGCCACCTGCTTCGCCCCGGAAAGCCCGGTCTCCGGCAGCACCAGCGCGAACTCCTCGCCGCCGTACCGCGCCGCCAGATCGGCGGCTCGCCGGCAGACAGATCGCAGCGCCTGGGCCACCTGCCGCAGCGACTCGTCCCCCGCCGGATGGCCGTAGTGGTCGTTGTACGGTTTGAAGAAGTCGAGGTCGCAGAGCACCACCGCCAGCTCCTTCTTCGACCGCCGCGCCCGCGCCATCTCGGCCGCGAGATAGGTGTCGAGGAAGCGGCGGTTCGCGAGGCCGGTCAAGCCGTCCTGGCGCGACATCCGCTCCAGCGCGCGGTTGGCCTCGGTCAATTCCGCCGAGACCTTGATCAGCCGCCGCCGCATCTCGTCGATCCGCTGCATGGCGTGGATCTTCGCGTGCAGCACCAGCGCGCTCACCGGCTTCGTCAGGTAGTCGTCCCCGCCGGCGCTGATCCCCCGCTCGAGATCGAGCTCGTGATCGGCGCCGCTGAGGAAGATGATCGGCACCCAGTCGTCGGGCGAGCGCGCGCGAAGCTGCTTCGCCGCTTCGTAGCCGTCCATCACCGGCATGGTGACGTCCATCAGCACGAGGTCCGGGCGCTCGCGCCCGTACGCCACCAGCGCGCGCTCGCCGTTCTCCGCGACGGTGACGGTGTGACCCATCTTCTCCAGCATCTGACTGGTGGCCGCGCGGATCGTGGCGGAATCGTCCACCAGCAGGATCTTCATGGCCTGGCCCGGTTATGTTTCACGGACCGCGATCGTCTGCCCGACTTGCAGGTCCCGGGCGCGGCGGCCGGTGAGGCCGTTCAGCTTGCGGAGCTTGTCGACCGTGGTTGCGAACTTGGCGGCGATGCTCCAGAGCGTGTCGCCGGGCCTCACCTTGTAGACCGTCCCCGGCGCGGCGCCGGGCGCGACCGCCGTCAGCACCGTGCGCGACGCGCTCCGCGAGCGCCGGCTGCCGTGGTCCTCGAGCTGCGATCCGGCCAGCATCCCGCGGGAGGAGCCGGCCATGGGGATCACCAGCATGCGCCCCGGCTTGATCTGCCGGTAGCTCTTGATCCCGTTGGTGCGGAGGATCGCGGACTCGGTCACGCCGTAGGCGCGCGCGATACGGTTCAGCGGCTCGCCCTTCTCCACCCGGTGCTCGGTGAAGCTGAGACGGTCGCGCGCGTCGAGCTTCTCGTAGGCGGCGAGGAATGCGTCCTTGGTCCCCGCCGGCAGCTTCAGCGTCCACCCGCCCGGCGGAGTGCAGAACCGCCGCAGCTCGGGGTTGAGATCGCGCAGGTCCTCGAAGGTGATCCCGGCGGTCTTCGCCAGCACGTGCAGGTCGGTGGCGTCGGGCACCCGCACCGCCTCGGTCTCCCGCGGCTGCTCGTAATCGACGCGGAACCCGAAGCGCTCCGGATGCTTGGCGATCAGGGCCGCGGCGATCAGCTTGGGCACGTAGTGGCGGGTCTCCGCGCGCAACGTCCGGCCCTTCCCCATCATCCGCCAGAAATCGGTGGTCCTCTCCTTGCGGATGGCGCGGCTGATCCTGCCCTCGCCGGCGTTGTAGCCCGCCCAGGCCAGGTACCAGTTGCCGTGGAAACGAGCCTTGAGGTCCTTGAGGTACTTCGCGGCGGCGATCGTCGCCTTGTACGGGTCCCGCCGCTCGTCCACCCAGAAGTCGGTGAGCAGCCCGTAGCGCCTGGAGGTGCCGACCACGAACTGCCACGGTCCGGCGGCCTTCGCGAACGAATACGCATACGCGCTGAAGCCGCTCTCGATCATGGACAGGTAGACGAGGTCGAGCGGCAGGCCTTCCTTCTCCAGCACCTGCCGCATCATCGGGACGTAGCGGGTGCTGCGGGAGAGCCACTTCGCGAAGTGCTCGCGCGCGTCGGTCTGGAAGAAGCGGATGTACGCCACCACCGCGTCGTTCAGCTCCACCGGGATGTCGTACTTCGCCCGCAGCTCCACTTCCGAGATGCCCACCAGCTCCGGCAGCTTGACGGAGACGCTGCCGGCCGGAGCGGGATCGCCGAGCGGCGCGCCGTCGAGCCCCTTGCCTTGCGCGGAGAGCAGATCGCGCGCGACGGGGTCGCTCGGATCGAGCCCGACGGCGATGCCGTCCCGCGGCCCCGCGCCGGGGGCCTGGGGCAACAGGCCCGCCTTCTCTTCCGCCTTGCGCACCGCCTCCAGCTCCGCGGCGCTCTTCTCCACTTCGGCCTGCTGATCGGGATCGTCGTCTGCGGCGTCATCCGCCTTCGGCTCCGTCTCCCGCCTGGCCTCGGAGGCCTTCTCCTGCTGCTCGCGGGCGGCATCGCCCCAGGGGTCGTCCTGCGCGCGCAATGCAGGAGCGACGCACAGGCCGGCCAGCACGATGGCGATCGCGGAGCGCAACCTATCCCTCCTACTGGCGCGGGAGGCCTCTGTCAAAGTCCACATCGGCACATCCCTGCGCCGTCCTGCCGACACGGACAGGCCTGCCCCGAGTCTCAATCCACCGAAGGCGAAGCTTATTTCAGCTCGCGCACGAAGTCCGCGATAGCGCGGCGCGTCAAGGCCGGCTTTTCCAGCTGCGGAACGTGGCCGCAGGCGTGGACCATCTCCACGCGCGCTCCGCGGATGCGCGCGAAGTCCTCCACGCTGCTGAGAGGCAGGAGCCGGTCCTCCGCGCCCCAGAGGATCAGCACCGGGACGTGGATGTCGGTGAGGACCTCGATGCCCAGCGAACGATCGCTTCCGGAGCGCGCGTCGTCGAGGATGCGCTGCACGGTGGGGCTTCCCCAGTGGCGGGCGAAGTCTCGCGCCACCAGCCAGAACGGCCAGGGCGTCTTGTGGAAGAGCATGCGCGCCATCTGCGCGGCCCCCAGCGCGGGGTCGGGAAAGGAGCGCGGAAGCGCGAGCATCGCCTCGTCCGACAGCTCCGCGCCGGCGGGGTTCAGCCCGACGACGCCGGCGCAGAGATCCGGCCGCTCGTGTGCCGCGTAGAGGGCGAGGGCGCCCCCGAGCGAATTCCCGATCAGCAGGATCTTCCCGCCGGTCTCCGTCGCCATCTGCTGCGCGCAGGCGACCACCACGGCGCCGTACTCGCGAGCGGCCAGCGGTCCGTTCTTCGGCTCGGGAGAGCGCCCGTGGCCGGGAAGCTCGAGGAGCACGATCCGCCGGCAGAGCGGCATGAGCGCGGGCACCAGCGGCGCGACGGAGCTCGCCGATCCGCCGAGCCCGTGCAGGAGCAGCACCGCGGGCCCTTCCCCCGCGCCGTTGAAGGCATAGCGATGCACCCGGTATCCGTGCAGGCGCGAGGTCCAGCTCTCCGCCCCCTGCGCGAGGAGCGCCCCGTGCGCCAGCCGCTGCATCAGCTCGAGCGAGAGGTCGGGGACGCCACGCAGCGCAAGCTGCCCCCCGCGCGAGAGCATCCGTCGGGCGGTGCGGTCCAGCCGCTTCCGCTGCGCCGCGAGCGCGAGCCAGAGGCTGCGCGGAGAAGGCTGTCGTTGCTGGAGGGCTTCTGCCAATTGCGTCCTCACTCCTCGTGTCCGGGGCCGCCCGGCAGCGGCCGCGGCTTCTCGCCTTTGGCGAGAGGCTTGCCGTGACCGGGACCGACGATGAACGGCCGGTATGTGGCGTCGTTGAAATGCGGAGAGTTCGCCGCTTCGTGGCAGCGGGTGCAGATGCCCTCGGGGACCTGCCGCCGGATGAACGCGCCGGTCGCATCCTTCACGTGGTCGCTGCCGGGCCCGTGGCAGTCCTCGCACTGGACGTCGCGGCGCCCGACGCCCCTCCCGTCGATCCCGGGGCCGCCGAATCCGGTGCGGTCGATGCGGCACACGCCGCCCGGCTGCTGCCAGCCCGTGACGTGGCAGCGGATGCAGTCCAGGCTGAACTGCTTCTGCACCGTCACCAGCGTCTGGTATGCGCGCGCGTGCTTGGTCTGCGTCCAG
>DASREU010000286.1:0-9035 GCA_035651935.1 Myxococcales bacterium
TTCTCCACCGCCTTCTTCAGCGCGTACAGGGCGGTGTATGCCGTCTCCGACGGGTAGCTCGGATACATGTCGAACCGCTTGCGGAAGTCCGCGACGAACTTCTTGTTCTCCGGCGTGTCGGGGTAACCCCAGTAGTAGCGGCCCGACGCCCAGGTGCCGTCCGGATAGTCCGCGCCCAGGCCTTGCATCACGTCCATCGCGGATCCCATCCCGATCATGAACGCCTTGGTGTTCTCGAACACCTTGAAGAGCTTCGCCTGCTTCACCATGGTGACGGCCTCGCCGCCCCACTCGGTGGAGAAGATGCCCTCGGGGTTCGTCCCCATCACCTTGCTGATGTGGCTGGAGAAGTCGACGGTCCCGAACTTGGCGAAGCTCTCGCCGACGAACTCCACGTCCGGCTTGAACCTCTTGAGATAAGCGCGGAACATCTTCCAGGAGGTGTGCCCGTACTCGTAGTCCGGCGAGATCGTCGCCCACTTCTTCACCGGCAGGTCCTTCGCCACCAGCGCGGAGGCGATGCCGTCCTGGTAGACCGGCACGCAGACGCGGAAGCACTGGCGCACGTGCCGCTTGTAGACCAGGTCCTCGTTGTACTTCTCGGTCGCGCCGTGGGTGACGATCAGCACCTTGTTCAGCGTGGGCATGATCTCGCCCACCGCCAGCGCGACCGCGCTGGAGTCGATGCCGATGAGGAAGTCGGCGCCCCAGTCGTCCACGAAGTAGCGGGCGTTCTTCACGCCGACGTCCACCTTCAGCTCCTCGTCGCGGAAGTTCAGCTCGATGGGGCTGCCGCCGATCCCTCCCGCAGCGTTGATCTGCTCCATCGCCAGGTTGGCGCCCTTGCGCATGAACTCGCCGTATCCGCCGAGCGGCCCGGAGAGGATGGTCTGGCAGCCGATCTTGATCGGCTTCTTCAGCTTCAGATCCGGGGCCGCGGCGCTGAACGCCTTGGGACCGGCCAGGCCGGCAGCGGCGAGGGCTGCGGTCTGCAGGAAACGTCGGCGAGTGGTTCCGCGTCGAGGTGCCATGGAATGACCTCCGACAGCTGGTTGGGGTGCAAATATTTGGTCCGGTCCGACGAAACTGTCAAACCACCGCGGCCGCTCAGTACGCCCAGGGAACCTTGCTCCAGTCCGGGTCGCGCTTTTCCAGGAACGCGTCGCGTCCTTCGCGCGCCTCGTCCGTCCCGTACGCGAGCCGCGTCGCCTCGCCGGCGAAGATCTGCTGACCGACCAGGCCGTCGTCGATCAGGTTGAAGGCGAACTTCAGCATGCGCTGGGCCGTCGGGCTCTTGGCGCAGATCTTCTTCGCCCACACCAGCGCGGTCCGCTCCAGCTCGACGTGCGGCACCACCCGGTTCACCATCCCCATCCGGTGCGCGTCGTCGGCGCCGTACTCGTCGCCGAGGAAGAAGATCTCGCGCGCGAACTTCTGGCCCACCTGGCGCGCGAGATAGGCGGACCCGAACCCGCCATCGAAGCTCGCCACGTCCGCGTCGGTCTGCTTGAAGCGGGCGTGCTCGCGGCTGGCGATGGAGAGATCGCAGACCACGTGCAAGCTGTGGCCGCCGCCCGCCGCCCAGCCGGGGATCGCGCAGACCACCACCTTGGGCATGAAGCGGATCAGCCGCTGCACCTCGAGGATGTGCAGCCGGCCCGCGCGCGCGGGATCGATGCTCTGCGCGGTCTCGCCCTCCGCGTACTTGTATCCGTCCTTGCCGCGGATGCGCTGGTCGCCGCCGGAGCAGAACGCCCAGCCGCCGTCCTTTGGCGAGGGCCCGTTGCCGGTGAGGATCACGCACCCGACGTCGGAGGTGGTGCGGGCGTGGTCGAGCGCGCGGTAGAGCTCGTCGACCGTGCGCGGCCGGAACGCGTTCCGCACTTCGGGGCGGTTGAACGCGACGCGAACCGCGCCGGTCTCGACTGCGCGGTGGTAGGTGATGTCGGCGAAGTCGAAGCCGGGAACGGCGCGCCAGGCTGCGGGGTCGAAGAGCTGGGAAATCATCGGCAACCTCCGGGCAGCGCCTTATCGCGGCGGCCACCAGCCGGGCAACCCTGACGGCGGGGCTCCGCGCAGGAAATGCGCGACCCGGATCCGGGGATCGCGCAAGTTCTGCGGCCTTTTGTCGCTCCTTCCTGACCCGCCGCCGCGCCCGCCTCTTGCAGAGGTTTGGGAGACATCCCCGGAGGCGCAACGCGATGTATCCGATCGTCCGCCGTGAATCGTTCTCGGACACCACCTTCCTCTGGGAGGTGCTGGCGCCCGACGTGGCCCGCGCCGCGAAGCCCGGGCACTTCGTCATGCTCCGGTTGAACGACGAGTCGGAGCGCATCCCGCTGACCGTCGCGGACATGGACCCGGAGCGCGGCACCATCACCATGGTGATCCAGGCGCTCGGCAAGAGCACCCGGGTGATGCGCGACGCGTACAAGCAGGGCGACTCGTTCCTCGACTTCGTCGGGCCGCTCGGACAGCCGCAGCACATCGAGCGCACCGGCCACGTGGTGCTGGTGGGCGGCGGACTGGGAGTCGCTCCCATCTATCCGCAGCTGCGCGGCTTCAAGGAAGCGGGCAACCGGGTCACCGGCATCATCGGGTTCCGCAGCAAGGACCTCGTCTTCTGGGAAGACAAGTTCCGCAAGTACTGCGACGAGCTGATCGTCTGCACCGACGACGGGTCGTACGGCAGGCCGGGATTCGTCACCGCGGCGCTGAAGGACATCCTGGTCGCCGACAGGCCGGACCTGGTGGTGGCGATCGGCCCGTTGCCGATGATGCAGGCCTGCGTCGAGACCACGCGTCCGCACGGCGTGAAGACGATGGTGTCGCTCAACACCATCATGGTGGACGGCACCGGGATGTGCGGCTCCTGCCGCGCCACGGTGGGCGGCGAAGTGAAGTTCGCCTGCGTCGACGGGCCGGACTTCGACGGGCACAAGGTCGACTTCAAGGAGCTGGTCTCGCGGCAGAAGCGCTTCAAGCCCCAGGAGAGCGCCGCCAGCGAGGACTACGCGCACGTCTGCAAGATCGAGAAGCAGCTCTTCGACGACGAGAAGCGCAACTACAAGAAGATCAAGGAGCTGCAACCGCACCAGACTCCGATGCCCGAGCGCGACGCGAAGGAGCGCGCGCGCAACTTCAAGGAAGTGAACCTGGGCTACGCGCTGCAGGACGCGCTGCAGGAGGCGGAGCGCTGCATCCAGTGCGCGAAGCCCACCTGCATCGCCGGGTGTCCCGTCGCCATCGACATCCCGCGCTTCATCCGCCACCTCCTGGTCCGCGATCTCGAGGGCGCGCTGGAGACGATCTACGAGGCGAGCATCTTCCCCTCCATCTGCGGCCGCGTCTGCCCGCAGGAATCGCAGTGCGAGGCCCAGTGCATCATCGCCAAGAAGGTCGACTCGGTCGGCATCGGCCGGCTGGAGCGCTTCGTCGGCGACAACGCACGTCCAAAGCCGGTGACGCCGCCGCGCTTCCGCGAGCAGGACAAGCTGGGAAAAGTGGCGATCTGCGGGTCGGGACCCTCGGGGCTCGCCGCGGCGGCCGACCTGATCTGCTACGGCTGCGAGGTCACCGTCTTCGAGGCGCTGCACGTGGCCGGCGGCGTGCTCCGCTATGGCATCCCCTCGTTCCGCCTCCCGCGCGACATCATCGATCGGGAGGTGAAGCGCCTGACGGACATGGGCGTCCGCATCGAGACCAACAAGGTGATCGGCAAGACCTTCACCATCCGCCAGCTGCTGGAGGAGAAGGGCTTCGATGCCGCGTTCGTCGGCGTGGGCGCCGGTTCGCCCGCCTTCCTCGGGATCCCGGGCGAGTTCGCCGGGCAGGTGTACTCGGCGAACGAGTTTCTCACCCGCGTCAACCTCATGGGCGGAGATCAGTTCCCGCTGCGCGACACGCCCGTGAACGTCGGCAAGAGCGTGGTGGTGATCGGCGCCGGCAATACCGCAATGGATTGCCTGCGCGTCGCCAAGCGGCTGGGCGCGCCCACCGTGCGCTGCGTCTACCGCCGCAGCGAAGCGGAGGCGCCGGCGCGCATCGAGGAGCTGCGGCACGCGAAGGAAGAGGGGATCGAGTTCTTCTTCCTCCATGCCCCGGTCGAGATCCGTGTCGACGAGGCCGGCAACGTCTCGGGCATGAAGGTCGAGGAGATGAAGCTCGGCGACCCCGACGAGAAGGGCCGCCGCAAGCCCATCGCCACCGGCCAGTTCAAGGAGCTCGCCTGCGACACGGTGATCTACGCGCTCGGCACCAAGCCGAATCCGATCATCTCGCAGTCGACGCCCGGCCTCGGGCTCGACAAGCGCGGCAACATCGTGGCCGACGAGGGCGGCACCCAGGCCACCTCCCTGCCCGGCGTCTTCGCCGGCGGCGACATCGTCACCGGTGGCGCGACGGTGATCCTCGCCATGGGCGCGGGACGCCGCGCCGCCCGCTCCATCGCCGCCTATCTGAAGAACGGCAAGCCGTGGCCCGTCACGCAGGAGCAGACCGACGGATTCGTCCCTCCCGTCCCTCTCTCGGGAGACGGACCGGTGATCCCTCCGGCCGTCTCGACGGAGCAGCCGGGTCTGGTCTGCCCGAAGTGCCACCGGCCGCTCGATGGCGACGAGCCCTACGTCTGCTGCGCCGGCGCGAAGCTCTCCTGGCGATGCGGCGACTGCGCGAAAGTCAGCGAGGGGTTCGCGTTCCCGTACGGGATGTGCCCCGCTTGCGGCGGCACGCTGCGGGCGGTCGAGTCGCGCGACGTCGCGGGCGCGGCATCGCTGGAAGCGATCCGCGCCGCGTTCGAGATCGAGCTGGGCGGCATGGCCTTCTACCAGCGCGCGGCGCGCGAGGCGAAGGAGCCGGCGATGCGCGATCTGTTCAGCCGGTTCGTCGACATGGAGAAGCAGCACATGGCGACGCTCTCGGCGCGGTATCACATCGACCCGCCGGCCCCGGGCGATCTGCACCTGGATCGCGCGGCGGTGTACGCCGGCATCCCCAACCGGCCCGATGCCCCTGACAACCTCTTCCAGATCGCCATCGCCTTCGAGGAGCGGGCGGCGCAGTTCTTCAGCCGTCACCATGAGGAGTGCCCTCGCGGCTCGGCGGAATGGCAGATCTACAAGGAGCTCGCCGCGGAGGAGCGCGAGCACGTGGCGGTCCTCCTCACGGAGCTCGAGCGGTGGCGCGAAGGAAAGCCGGGGCTGCTGTGAGCTCGTCGCTGGCGCCGCGTGTGCACCGGCGATCGATGCTAGGTTCCGCCGCATGATGGCCCTGGTCGCCAGCTGCGCGCTCGGCTTTCTCGTCGGGCTTCGCCACGCCATGGAGCCGGACCACCTGGCGGCCGTGTCCACGCTGGTCGCCGATCAGCCCCGCCCGAGCAGGGCGGCGTTGCTCGGCGCCTTCTGGGGCATGGGTCACCTCCTCTCGCTGGTGGTGGTCGGGGTCTTGCTGCTCGCCTTTCGCGTGCAGCTCTCGTCGCGCTGGGCCGACGGCTTCGAGCTGCTGGTCGCCGCCGTCCTGATCGGTCTGGGACTGCGCTCGTTTCGCACCGCGTTCGCTGCCCGCAACGCCACGCCTTCGCACACGCACGGCGCGATCGTCCACGCGCACGGCGCGCACGGCGAGCACGTCCACGTCGGTCCTCTCACCCTCGCGGCACGGCCGCTTCTGGTGGGGATCGCCCACGGGCTCGCCGGCAGTGGCGCGGTGACCGCACTGGCGCTGGCGACGATGCCCGGACCGGGCGCCGCGGCGGCATTCGTCGGCGTCTTCGCGCTCGGCTCCATCGGCGGCATGACCCTGCTCAGCGGGATGGCCGGAGTTCCGCTCGAGCGCCTCGCCCGCCGGCCGGCAGCGCACGCCGCCCTGTTGGGAGCGGTCGGAGCGTTGTCCCTGGTGGTGGGCGTCTGCTGGGGCGCGCTCGCCCTCGGCCGGCTGTTGTAGTCGTACGCAAGCGGAAGCGCGCCGGCGGTAGGGCGATGAGCTCGTTCGACGCATGCATCATCGTCGACTGGAGCGCGAACAGCCGTCCGAAGACGGGCAAGGACAGCGTCTGGTGGTGCATCGCCTCGCGCGAACGCGGGGAGATCCGCAACGAGGCCCCGGTCAACAGCCGGACACGCTCCGAGGCGAAGACCGAGATCGCCGCGCGCCTCACGGCGATGGTCGAGGAAGGGCGCAGCGTCCTCGTCGGCTTCGACTTCCCCTATGCGTACCCACGCGGATTCGCCGAGGCGCTGGGCCTCCGGGGCGAGCCGTGGCGGGCGATCTGGGACGAGATCTCGGGCCTCGTTCGCGATGACCAGCGGGGCTTCGTGAACAACCGGTTCGAGGTGGCCGCATCCCTCAACGGCAGGCTCGCCGATCGCGGCCGCTTCTGGGGGTGCCCCCGGTCGGCACGGCGCGCCGGCCTGGAGATGACGAAGCGCGCGATGCGGGACGGCTCGCTGGCGGAATTTCGCGTGACCGAGCGGCGAATCCCGGGACCGAAGTCGTGCTGGCAGCTCTTCTACAACGGCTCGGTGGGGAGCCAGGCGCTGCTGGGGATTCCGGTTCTGGCAAGCCTCCGCGACGGTCCCCGCCTCGCCTCCGCCAGCGCAGTGTGGCCGTTCGAGACCGGAGCGACGCTGCCTGCCCGAATACCCGGACGCGCGCGCATCGTCCATGCCGAGGTCTATCCGTCGTCGATCGCAGCGCTTCCCGCACCCGGCGAAGTGAAGGACGCGGCACAGGTCCGGACCCTCGCCCGCCATTTCCTCGCGCGCGACAGCGCGGGAGCTCTCGAAGCCGATTTCGCCGCCCCCGCACTCTATGCAGATGCCTGGCCCGAGGAAGGCTGGATCCTCGGCGTCCGCTGAGCGGCGGTCACGAGCGGGCGGGTTCCTCGCTCCAGCGCCGGGGCGGCGCGGCCCGCAGCCGCTGCTCGAACCAGCGCGCGGCCAGCTCCGCCGCTCGCTCGAGCGCGCCGGGCTCCTCGAAGAGATGGGTCGCCCCCGGCACGATCTCCAGCCGCTTCTCGCAGCGCAGCGTCGCGAGCGCGTCGCGGTTGAGGTCGAGCACCACCTCGTCGGCGCCCCCGACGATCAGCAGCGTCGGTGCGCGCACGTCCGGCAGCGCTTCCGCCGCGAGGTCGGGCCGGCCGCCGCGCGAGACCACGGCCGCGACGCGATCCGGATCGCGCGCTGCCGCCACCAGCGCCGCGGCGGCGCCCGTGCTCGCGCCGAACAGCCCGAGGGCGAGATCCCCCGTCTCCCCCTGGTGCGAGAGCCATTGCATCGCCGCAGCGACGCGGTCGGCGAGGAAGTCGATGTCGAACCGCAGGTGGCGCGTGAACCGCTCCGCCTCTTCTTCGCCAGGCGTCAGCAGATCCATCAGGAGGGTGGCGAGCCCGACATCCTGCAGCACCTCCGCCACGTAGCGGTTCCGGCGGCTGAACCGGCTGCTGCCGCTGCCGTGGGCGAAGAGCACGATCCCTTGCGGCGGGTCGGGAATCGCGAGCGTCGCGCCCAGGCGGATGCCGGGATGGAGCACGAGCTCGATCTCGCGCGTGGTCACGTCCATGTGGCGCCCCCCTGGAGGGGTTCGTCCGGACGCCCGGCCGCATCGAGCAGCTCCCGGACCTCCTCGTCCGTGGTCTGGCTGAAGTCGTCGTACCAGAGCCCGACGGCGCGGAAGGGTTCCGGCGTCGCCGCGCAGACGACCTCGTCGGCCTCCTCCTCCATCTCCGCGCAGGTGCTCGGGGCGGCCACGGGGACGGCGACGACGATCCGCCGCGCGTGCTCTTGCCGGAGCGCGCGGACCGCGGCGCGCATCGTCGACCCCGTCGCCAGCCCGTCGTCGACCAGGACGACGATCCGACCTGCGACGGAAATCGGAGGACGGTCGCCGCGGAACAGCCGCTCCCGCCTCTGCAGCTCCAGCTCCTCGGCCGCGGTCACCCGGTCGATGTCTTCGCGCGAGACGCCGTACGCCACGACCTCGGGGTTGAGGACCCGCACGCCGCCGCTCGCGATCGCGCCCATCGCGAGCTCCTCGTGCCCGGGAAAGCCGAGCTTTCGCACGACGAACACGTCCAGCGGAGCACCGAGCCGGCGCGCGACCTCCCAGGCTACGGGCACGCCTCCGCGGGGAAGGCCGAGGACCACGACGTCCGGCCGGCCGGCGAGGGCCGCCAGACGCTCGCCGACAACGCGTCCCGCCTCGCGCCGATCGCGGAAGAGCATCTGCGCCGCAATGTAACGCCCGACCCGGTGCCGGCCAGCCTTTCAGATGCCAAGTTCCGCCCGGAGGAACCGCGAATGCCCGAGAAACAGACCATCGAACGTGCGCGCAAGGACGCCGCGGAAGGCAAGGCGCCTTCGACGCAGGCAGGCGAATTCGTGCGCGAAGAGATCGAGCACATCCGCGCCGGAAAGCACGGCGCGCGCTCCCCGAAACAGGCCATCGCCATCGGGTTGTCGAAGGCACGCCGGGCGGGCGTGAAGCTCCCCCCTCCCCGGCGGGGAACGACTTCGCGCAGCACGCGCCGCCAGGCGCAGCGCGATCTCTCGCGTGGAAACCGGCGCCGCAAGTCGTCCGCGCGGCGTGGACGCGCGGTGCTCAACGCGCTTCGCCACGAGCCGCGGTCGTCCGGGTCGCGCCGCGCGCTCGCCGCGCAGGCCCACGGCGCCGCCATGCGCCGCAGCGCCGGCGACCGCAGCGCCGCGGCGAAGAAGGCGTCGCGCACCAAGGGCCCCGGACGCCGCCGCGCGGCGGCGCGCAAGGCGACGCGCACCCGCAAGTCGCGCGCACGGTAGCCGGCGAGTCGACAACGACCAGCCGCGATGCCCCCGCGCTCCTGAAGGGAGCGTCGGGTGGCGCCGCGGAATCGATCTCACGGACCATCGCGCTGGACGCGGAGCGCCACGGTGGGCGGTCGTCATCGAGTGAGCCCCGCAGCTCATCTGCGATCGGCCGCGATGGGCCCCAGCTCCTTCGGGTACGCCTCGAGCAGCGCCGGCGGCACGTTCACGCGCTCTCCTTTGACCTGCGCCTCCAGC
>DASREU010000287.1:0-7436 GCA_035651935.1 Myxococcales bacterium
CGACTATCGGGCATCCTCCTGGGTCGGGCAAATCCGCCGAAGACGCTCAGCTCGACGACGGACCGTTCATCCTCGATGCTGCGCCGCACGATCTACGAGCGCATGGGAGCCGTGCCCGGCTGGCGACCGGGAGCCAGCTGAGCTTTCGCGGCGCCTGGGCTGCGGCATGGTTACGATTCAAGCCTGACCTGTAGGGCCCCGAAGATCCCCGCCCCATCACCGGCCAGCACCCACCACCTTCCGCCAGCGGAAGAGAGGTTCCATCATGACGTCACTGGTCGAGCACGGCTCCGGCAACTCCCGGGGCGCAGCAGACACCGCAAAGCAGGCGGGGACTCCTCCCCGATCGGAAGCGGTCCGGGTGGCACTGGCCAGCCTGATCGGAACCTCCGTCGAGTGGTACGACTTCTTCCTCTACGGCACCGCCGCGGCGCTCGTCTTCAACAAGCTCTTCTTTCCCCAGCTCGATCCGCTGGTGGGGACCATCGCCGCCTTCGCGACCTTCTCGGTCGGGTTCATCGCCCGGCCCATCGGCGGGATCATCTTCGGCCATTACGGCGACCGGATCGGCCGCAAGAAGATGCTCTACATCACGCTCCTGATCATGGGCCTCGCGACCGCCTGCATCGGCCTCTTGCCGACCTATGGCAAGGTGGGGATCCTCGCGCCCATCCTCCTCGTGGCGCTGCGCCTGGCCCAGGGATTCGGGCTCGGGGGCGAGTGGGGCGGCGCGGTGCTGATGGCGGTGGAGCATGCGCCGCCCAACCGGCGCGGCTTCTTCGGATCCTTCCCGCAGATCGGCGCGTACATCGGCCTGCTGCTCTCGACCCTGGTCTTCCGCTACTTCTCCCGCATGCCCGAGGAGACCTTCCTTGCCTGGGGCTGGCGCGTGCCCTTCCTGCTCAGCTTCATCCTCGTCGGCGTCGGCCTCTACATCCGGATGAAGATCGCCGAGTCGCCGGTGTTCCTCAAGCTCAAGGAGCAGGCGAGTCACGAGCAGGCCGTCCCGAAGATGCCGATCCTCGAGGTCATCAAGCACCCGAGGAACATCCTCCTCGCGATGGGAGCGCGCTTCGCCGAGAACGGCCTCTTCTACATCTTCACCGCGTTCGCCCTCTCCTATGTCTCGACCCAGCTCGGGGTGGACCGGGTGGTCGCGCTCAACGGCCTCCTCATCGCGGCGGCGGTGAACATCGTCGTCGGCCCCGCCTGGGGCGCTCTCTCCGACAAGTTCGGCCGGCGGCCGGTGTACATCTACGGCGCCATCGCCTGCGGCCTCCTCGCCTTCCCCTTCTTCTGGATGTTGCAGACCCGGCAGCCGTGGATCATCGCTCTCGCGATCCTCCTGCCGCTCTCGCTGGGGCACGCCGCGATGTACGGCCCGCAGGCGGCGTTCTTCTCGGAGCTCTTCCCCGCCAAGGTGCGCTACAGCGGCGCGTCGCTCGGGTACCAGCTCGCCTCCGTCTTCGCGGGCGGTCTCTCGCCGCTGCTCGCGACCGCGCTGCTCGCCTGGGGCGGCGGAAGCCCGACCGGCGTGTCGCTCTACATGATCGCGCTCGTGCTGATCACGGTCGTCTCCGTCGGCTTGACCAAAGAGACGTTCCGGGCCGGAATCGGACCTGAAGCGGCGCCCCTGCCATCGCCGCCGAAAGCGTTGCCGGTCCCGACGCTCGGACTCCCGGTGCCAGCATGATCCCGCCCACGGAGTCCGCGATGGTTCCAGAGGCGGCGCGTCCATCGTTTGCCAGGGCGCAGACCGTGCGGCGGAGCAAGGTCGTCACCGCGGACGGGGCGCGGCGCATCCAGGAAGGGAACCAGACCAAGGCTGCCAGAAGGCTCGGGCCGTCGACGTTGAATCTCGGCGGCCTGCTGCCGCGGCACGCGCGGTATCGCGGCAGCCATCCGGCGCTGGTGGTCGGCGGAGGAACCCTCACCTTCCGGGAGCTCAACGTCTACGTGAACCGGCTGGCGAACGCGCTGCTCGGGGCAGGGCTGGAGAAGGGTGACAAGTTCGCCACCATCCTGCCCAATTGCCTCGAGCTGATGGCCTCGTACTGGGCGGCGGCGAAGACGGGGCTGGTGATCGTGCCGGTGAGCCCGCTTCTTCTGGCCTCGGGCCTGCAGACGCTCTTGCGCGATTCCGACACCCGGCTGGTGATCGGCGATCCCGCCTTCGCGGAATCGTGGGCGCACATCCGCAGCGAGCTGCCGGAGATCGGGACGGCGGTGCTGGTCGGAGACGTCCCCGCGCCGGGGATGATCGCCTTCGAGCGATTCGTCGAAGCTTCCGGGGGAGAGCCTCCGGATGCCCATCTGACCGGCGACGACGTCTTCAACATCATGTACTCGTCGGGGACCACCGGCCTGCCCAAGGGCATCGTCCACACGCACTTCGTGCGCTCGATGTACTGCACGCTCTTCGCCCACGCCTGGCGGATGACGCCGGAGAGCGTGGTGCTCCATGCCGGTTCCATCGTCTTCAACGGCTGCATGCTCGACCTGATGCCCTGGATGTTCATCGGGGGCACGTACATCCTCCACGAGAGCTTCAAGCCGGAGCGGGTGATCGAGGACATCGAGCGCTGGAAGGTGACCCACGCCGTCATGGTGCCGGCGCAGATCATCGCCATCCTCCAGAGCCCGGCGTTCGATGCGGGCAAGCTGAAGAGTCTGGAGATGATCCACAACGTCGGGGCGCCGCTGCACATCGAGCACAAGAGGATCCTCAACGAGGTGCTCCCCGGCCGCTTCTACGAGCTGTACGGGCTGACGGAAGGCTTCGTCACCATCCTCGACAAGCGCGACTCGGTGCGGAAGCTCGGGTCGGTCGGGTGCCCCTCGCCGTTCTTCGAGATCCGCATTCTCCGCCCGGATGGTGGCGAGTGCGGGACCGGAGAGGTGGGGGAGATCTGCGGCCGCGGGCCGATCCTGATGCACGGCTACTACAAGCAGCCGGAGCTCACCCGGACGGCGATGGCGGACGGCCTCTTGCACACCGGCGACGCCGGGTACCTCGACGAGGACGGCTATCTCTTCCTGGTCGATCGCATCAAGGACATGATCATCTCCGGCGGCGTGAACGTGTATCCGCACGACATCGAGGAGGTGGTCGTCCGGCACCCGGCGGTGCGCGAGACGGCGGTGTTCGGGGCCCCGGACGAGAAGTGGGGCGAGGTGCCGATCGCGGCGGTGGTGGCGAAAGAGGGTGCGACCATCGACCCGGAGGAGCTGATCGCGTGGACCAACGCGCGCGTGGACGCGAAGTTCCAGCGCATCCACGACGTCGTGATCTACCAGGAGTTCCCGCGCAACGCGGCGGGCAAGACGCTGAAGCGGGAGATGCGAACGAAGTTTGCGGCCACCCGGCTGCCCGGCGCGTAGCCGGAAGTCACGTCACATTCCAGGAATCGGAAGAGAGGCCAGTCATGAAGGCGCTCGTCTATCACGGACCCGGGAAGCGTTCCTGGGAAGAGAAGCCCAAGCCCGGCATCCGGGATCCATCGGACGCGATCGTCCGGATCCTCAGGACCACCATCTGCGGCAGCGATCTGCACATCCTCAAGGGCCACGTGCCCACCGCGACCGACGGGCGCATCCTCGGCCACGAGGGGCTCGGCATCGTCGAGGAAGTCGGCCCGGCGGTGTCGAGCTTCAAGAAGGGGGAGCGGGTCCTGATCTCCTGCATCAGCGCTTGCGGGAAGTGCGCTGCCTGCAAGAAGGGCATGTACTCGCACTGCGGCAACGGCGGCGGCTGGATCCTGGGGAATACGATCGACGGCACCCAGGCCGAGTTCGTCCGCACGCCTTTCGCCGATACCAGCCTCTATCCCGTCCCCAAGGGCGCGGACGAGGACGCGCTGGTCATGCTCAGCGACATCCTCCCCACCGGATTCGAGTGCGGCGTCCTGAACGGAACCGTCGCGCCGGGCGATACCGTCGCCATCGTCGGCGCCGGCCCGGTTGGCCTGGCGGCCTTGCTCACGGCGCAGCTGTATTCGCCGGCCGAGCTGATCCTGGTCGATCTCGACCCCAACCGCCTGGAGATGGCCCGCAAGCTCGGGGCGACGAAGGTCGTCAACAGTGGCGGCGGCAAGGCTGCCGAGGAGATCCTGGCGCTCACGGAGGGGCGGGGCGTCGACGTGGCCATCGAAGCGGTCGGCATGGCCGCGAGCTTCGAGATCTGCCAGGACATCGTCGCGGCGGGAGGGCACATCGCCAACGTCGGCGTGCACGGGAGCAGCGCGACGCTCAAGCTGGAGAAGCTCTGGGACCGGAACATCACCCTGACCACGCGCCTGGTGGACACCGTGACCCTGCCGATGCTGATGAAGAGCGTGCTCTCCGGCCGGCTGGAGCCGCGGAAGCTGATCACCCACGAGTTCAAGCTCGAGGACATGATGAAGGCCTACGACACCTTCGGGAATGCGGCCCGGGAGAAGGCCCTCAAGGTCATCGTACGCGCCGGATGACGCCGGATCGCGGAGTCAGGGACGGGCGGCAGCCGCCCCTGACATCTCGGCGGCGAGCAGGGCGGAATCGTAGCGGCGGACGAAGGGCCACCACATCAGCAGCGCCAGCGACAGGTTCAGGAGCTGGAGGAAGAGCGCCTTCGGGTCGCCGCCCGAGCTGAGATACGCCCCGATCGGCGCCGGCAGCGTCCACACCACCTCGATGTACGGCGGCTTCACGAAGCCGTAGTGCATCGCGCACCAGGAGATGATCACGAGCACCAGCGGCGCGGCCACGAAGGGCGGCGCGAGCTTCCCGTTCATCACCACCGGCGCCCCGAAGAGCAGCGGCTCGTTGATGTTGAAGATCGCCGGCACGATCCCCGCCCGCCCCACCAGCCGCAGCTGCTTGCTGCGCGCGAAGAGCAGCAGCAGCGCGAAGGCCAGCGTCGTCCCCGACCCGCCCTGCCAGACGAACCAGATGAAGAACTCCTGCGTGAACACGTGCGGCGGCGCCCCTCCCGCGCTGACCGCGGCCATGTTCTCCGCCAGCGCCGCCAGCCAGAGCGGGCGGACCGCGGCGAGCACGGAGAGGCCGTGCACGCCCACCAGCCAGAGCGCGCTGTCGATCAGCACCACCACCATCACCGCGGCCAGCGAATCGCCGCCGCGGACCAGGGGACGGAAGAGGTCGGCGATCCCCGCCGCCAGGTCGACGCCGAGGACGTGGACGACGAACCAGATCAGCACCACGCAGCTCACGCTGGGGAGCAAGGCGGCGAAGCTGCGGACCACCACGTCGGGGGCGCCGCCGCTTAGCTTGATGCCCCACTTCCGTTTTGCGAAGGCGTGGAGGACCTCGACCGAGAAGATCGCGGCGGCGAAGGAGGGGAAGAGGCCGGCGGCGCCCAGCGCGGCCATCGGCAGCATCTTGTTCACCGGGTGCTGGGCGACCAGCAGCACCGCGAGCGCGGTGGTCGCGCCGGCGACGGGGTCGGTCTCGCGGCGGCGCGAGAGCGACAGGGCGGTGGCGACGCAGGCGTAGATGGAGACCAGGCCGGCGCAGGCGGCGTAGCCCGCGAGAAGGGTAGGAGTGGCGGGCAGGTAGCGGGAGAGCGCCGGCCAGGGCGGTTGCGCGAGGAGGAGGAACAGGCTGCCGAGCAGGATGAGCGGGAGGCTGCCGACGACGCCGTCGCGCACCGCCATCAAGTGCGGTTGCTTCCCCAGCGCGTTTCCGAGGGCGTGGAGCCGTTCCCGCACCGGCGCATCATGGTGTGCGAATGGGGTTCGCGCCAGTTTGACACGCTCGGGACCGCGCGCTAACTCAGCGCCACTTATGACGACGGTGGTGATGCCGCAGCTCGGCGAGTCGGTGATGGAAGGGACGGTGGTCCGGTGGATCGCGAAGCCGGGCCAGAAGGTCGAGCGCGACGAGCCGCTGGTGGAGATCGCTACCGACAAGGCGAACACCGAGATCCCCGCGCCCACCTCGGGAGTGCTGGTGGAGCAGCTCGCGAAGGAAGGCGCGGTGGTGACGGTGGGCGGCGCGCTGGCGCGGCTCGACGAGGCGGGGACCGGCGCGGCGGCTCCGGCGCCGCAGGCGCAGCAGCAGCAGCCGAAGCCGGCGCCGCAGCAGCAGTCGAATGGCGACGGCGCGGTGCGCGCCACGCCGGTCGGGCGCAACGTCGCGCAGGAGCACGGGCTCGACCTGAGCAAGGTCCCCGGATCGGGCGCAGGCGGGCGGGTGATGAAGGCGGACGTCACCACTTACCTGGAGAAGGGCGCCACCAGCTCGCAGCAGTCCGAGAACCAGCCGCCGCTCAGCACCTTCCCCGGGCAGAAGGCGCCCACCGCGCCGCCGCCCTCGTACTCGCAGCCGCCCTCGTACTCGCAGCCGCCGGTGGCGCCGCCGTACTCGATGCCGCCGCCGCCCAGCTTCGGGCCCGGGTACCAGGGGTTCGGGCCCATCGCCATCACGCTGCGGGCGTACAAGCCGCCGCGGTATGCGCCGAAGGACGGCGACCAGGTGCTGCCGTTCGATCAGCGGAGGCGGCTGATCGCGGAGCACATGGTCTACAGCAAGGCGACCAGCCCGCACGTGCCCTGCACCGCGGAGGTCGACATGACCGGGCTCTCGCGGCTGCGCGGGGAGTGGAAGCGGGCGAAGGAGACGGGGGGGAAGGCGCCCAGCTTTCTCGTCGGCATCTGCCGGGCCACGGTGCAGGCGCTGGCGGAGTTTCCCCGGCTCAACGCGGTGGTGCAGGACGAGAGCGTCATCCTGCGCAAGGACGTGAACCTGGGCGTGGCGGTGGAGACGGAGAAGGGGCTGCTCGTGCCGGTGATCCGCAAGGCGAACGAGCTGAGCGTGCTCGGGCTGGCGCGGGCGCTCGACGATCTGGCGGCGCGATCGCGGACGGGGAAGGTCACGGCGGACGAGCTGTCGGGGGGGTCGTTCACGGTCTCGAACCCGGGGCTGAAGGGGAACCTGTTCGGGGCGGCGATCATCAACCAGCCCCAGGTGGGGATTCTCCGGATGGGGGAGATCGTCAAGCGGGCGGTGGTGCGGGAGCTGGATGGGGAGGACGCGATCGTCGTCCGGCCGATGATGTACCTGACGCTGTCGTATGATCACCGGGTGATCGACGGAGTGACGGGCAACGGATTCCTGCATCGGGTGCGGGAGCTGCTCGAGGAAGCGAAGTTCAACCTGTAGGAGCTGTTGCCGGGATTGCTCGAGCCGGCTGTCCTGGGGGCCGGTGCCGAAAAAAAAAATTATTTTTTTTTCGAGCGGCCGTCCGTGGAGCGCGTCTCGGTCCTGGGTGCGCCCGGCGCCTAATTGAGGTGCCTGCCCAAGAGGAACCGGCGACCCTTCTGCAGGTCGTCGAGCATCCGCTGCATGGGCGACTCCACCTCGCGGTAGCAGCGCTCGAGGACTTCGTGGTTCTTCGCATCCTCGGGCCCGAGCTCGGGCCAGCGGATCGGCTCGCC
>DASREU010000288.1:0-6152 GCA_035651935.1 Myxococcales bacterium
CGCTGCCGGCGCCGATCATCGCGCCAGCGCCGACCTCCGCGCCGTTGAGCACGATGCTGCCGATCCCGATCAGCGCGTCGTCGCCGATGCGGCAGCCATGCAGCACCACGCTGTGGCCCACCGTCACCCGGTCGCCGACGACCGTCCCGAACCCGCTCGAGTCGACGTGGATCACGGTGTTGTCCTGGATGCTCGTCTCGGTGCCGATGCGGATGCTCTCGACGTCGGCGCGCAGCACCGCGCCGTACCAGATGCTGCTGCGGGGCCCGACGACGACGTCGCCGATCACGTCGGCGCTGTGGGCGACGAAGGCGTCGGCGGCGATCCGGGGCGCTTTTTCGCCGAAGGGCCGGATCATGCTTTCTCCCTCTTGCCGGGGGCTCCGGGATGTCCGCCCGCGGCTTCCGGCGCGGGGGCGGAGGCCACCTTGCGCATGCGCTCGGCCTCGCCGCTGTTCACCCGCTCCAGCGCGTCGGCGAGCGCGTTCACCTCGTGCGAGAGCATGTCCAGGCTACGGCGCAGCCCGGCGCCCGAGACGTCGACGCTGGAGCTGTCGGCGGAGCGCATCCGCACCACCTGCGTGTACAGGCTCTCCAGCGTGTACGAGATGCGGGTGTGCTCGGCGTCGAATCGCGCCGCCGCCCTCGCCAGCTCCACGCGCTGATCGCGCTGCGCGTCGAGCGCCGCCAGCGCGGAGGCGAGCCGCATCTTCGTCACCTCGTCCGTCTCGCCGTCGATCCGCTTCTGCAGCGCCTCGCGTTCGCGCATCAGGCGCTCGTCGTCCTGCGGAGAGAGGAACTTGCGCAGATCGCGCTCCCGTCGCGTGAGATTGCGGCAGGTCGCGCGGAGCGCGGTGATGGTCTCCTCCGGCTTGATGAAGATGTCCTTCACCGCCTCGGGCGAGGTGCGCAGCTCGCCGAGGATCTTGTCGCAGATCGCCTCGACCCGGAGGTCGCGCGGATCCTGCTGGATGGCCGCGGTCCGGGTCGCCGGAGCGGCGAACGTCTGCGGCGGGACCGCGCGGTCGGGGACCTTGCTGAGGGCGCCGAGCGAACCGAACCGCTGCGCGCGCTGCTGCTCCGCGGACGGCACGCCGGCCCGCCCGGAGGAGCGCGCGCCGACGGGCTCGGTGAGGTTCGGCCGGGTGACGCCGGTATGCCGTGCGATCACCTTGGTTCCCCGGGAACCGAGACCCGCCGCCGGAAAGATCAGCCACCAGAGAAACCACCACTGGGTGAGGGCGATGATGAAGAGGACGATCCCGCCGAGCAGCCAGAGATAGCCTTCGAAGAGGCTGGCATTGGCGATCTTCGCCTCGCGCTCCGCCCTGCGGCGCAGCTTGCGCTCGAGCCGCCGCTGCCAGCGCTCGCGACCCCAGTCTGGATAGGCGCTGCGGAGGTTTTCGGTCCATTCCCGGACCATCTGCTCCTGCTGGGTGCTCCCGCGGGCAATCGCTTCCTGCGCGCGCCGCAGCGACGCCTGGAGCTGCTCCTGCCAGTCGTTGGGGTCCTGATAGCCCATTGCAGCCCGCGGATTCGTAGCATGACTGCGACCCGGCCGCACTGGAGCTTCCGCCTGGCTGACCGAGGGGACCGGCGGCGCGAGCCTGGGCGCCTCCTGCCGGGCTTTCCACAAAGGAAAGACATGGCGCGCGCATCGCCACTCCTCAGGGCATCAGCTCCGCCGCGGCGCGGGCGAGATCGTCCAGTGACCGCACGCTCTCCACGCGATCGCAATGCCGCGCATACAGGGGCATCTCGCTGTCCCCGAACCCCCAGGAGTGCTGCTCTTCGGGGCAGAGCCAGATCAGGCGCCGGCACTTGCGCTTCACGTCCGCGAGCGCCCAGGCATTGGGCGGGTTGTAGTTGCTGCGGCCGTCTCCGATGACGATCACCGTCGTCCTTCGGGTGATCGAGCCCAGCCAGGTGTCGCGAAAGAGCTTGAGCGCGTGGCCATAATTGGAATTCGCCGAAAGGTTGATCACCCGGCTCGCCGTCGCCAGGTCGACCGCCGTGCTCACGTCGGTCTTCTTGAAGAGCTGCGTCACCTCGCCGACGTCGCTGACGAAGACGAAGCTGCGGACGCGGGCGTACAGTTCCTGGAGCGTGTAGACGAACTGCAGCATCAGCCGCGAGACGTTGCGCACCGAATCGCTCACGTCGCAGAGGACCACGATCTCCGGGCGCTCAGGACGGCGGGCCCGGAAGACCAGCTTGTACGGCTCGCCGCCCGTCGAGAGGTTCTTCCGCAGCGTCCGGCGCACGTGGAGCTGGCCGCGCCGGCGGACCTTGCGCCGGCGCGACAGCCGCGTCTTCAGCCGCTCGGCGAGGCGGCGGACGACGGCGTGCATCCGGCGGACTTCGTCTGGGCTCAGCGAGGCGAGGCTGCGGTGGAGCAGCGATTTGTCGCCCCGCGATTCCGGATCGCGCGCCTGCTGCTCGCGATCGGCCACCCTGCGCGCCGCCTCCTCCAGCGCCTGCAGCGTGCGCGACACCTTCCGGCTGACCAGCTCCACCCGCTCCGGGTCGAGCCCGCGCTGCTGCAGCGTTTGGAGGAGTCGCTGCAGGTCCTTCTCCGCCTGCGTCCCTCCCGCGGCCTGGAGCAGCCGGCGCGCGTAGAATCCCCGCTGCAGCGGGCTCTGCAGGCTGCGGAAGTCGACGTTCAGCGTCGCCTGCCGGAGGATGCGCGCCAGCTGGTCGCTGCGCCCCGAGGCCAGCGCCTGCGCCAGCGGCGACATGCGCGCGAGCATGCCGGCGATCTCCTCCAGCTCGAGGTCGCTGAGGTTCTCCTGCTCCAGCGCCTCCAGGAGCGAGCCGGTGAGGCCCTCGACCAGATCGCGCGCGCCGGTGAAGTAGAGCTCGAAGACGCGGTCGAAGATCGGGGCGTCCTGTCCGCGCTTCACCAGGGTCGAGCGCAGCGCGCCGCGGAAGCTGTCCCGATCCTCCATTCCCACCAGCAGCGCCGCGCGCGCCGCGTCGGCCACCTCGGCAGGCGAGATGCGCAGGCCGTTCTGCCGGAGAAGGCCGGCGAAGTCCTCCAGGCGCTCGTCCATCGCGCGCATGGTAGCGTGAGCGGCATGTGGATGCTCGCCCTGCTCGCCGGAGCGCTGCTCGAGCGCGGCCGGCCGGCGCTGGACGCGGTGCGGCCGCAGGCGATCTCCGCCACCGTGCGGTTCCTCTCCGACGATCTCCTCGAGGGCCGCGGGAGCGGCACCCGCGGACACGCCGTGGCCGAGCGGTATGTCGCCGCGCAGATGCAGTCGCTCGGCCTTCAGCCCGCGGGCGAGGACGGGTATGGACAGCGGGTCCAGCTCTGCGAATCGCGCGCCGACGGATCGCTCGAGGTCGATGGCGTGGAAGTCAGCCGCGTCCTCCTGGCAGGCGACTGCGGCCCGCCCGAGAGGGACGTCGAAGGCGAGCTGGCGTTCGCGGGGTACGGTCAGGCGCAAGAGATCGGGAACGTGCGCGGGAAGATCGCGCTGGTCCTCGCGGGGGCGCCGGCGAGCCTTCCCTCGACGCTGCGCGCGCTGGCTTCATCCAACGAGGAGAAGCTCGAACGCCTGCACGCGGCCGGCGCGCTGGCGGAGATCGTGCTCACCACGGAGGAGGTCGACGCGCGGCGGCCCTGGGATCTGCTGCGGCGCAACTTCAATCAAGGGCAAGCGTATGCGAGGGACCACCTGCCATCGATGGCGGTCGCCTACGTCGATCTCGCCGGGAGCGGGAAGCTCCGCTCGCAGGCCGGACGCCGGGCGAGGCTGCACCTCACCCAGACGGTGCGGTCGTTCGACTCGGGGAACGTGATCGGACTCTTGCCCGGCGCGTCGGCGGAGACGGTGGTGTATTCGGCGCACCTCGACCATCACGGGATCTGCGCCCCTGGCGCCGCGGACCCGATCTGCAACGGAGCGATCGACAACGCCACCGGGATCGCCGAGATGCTGGAGATCGCCCGCGGCTTCGCCGCCCTTCCCCGGCGCGAGCGTTCGGTCCTGTTCGTGGCCGCGACCGGCGAGGAGCGCGGACTGCTCGGGTCGGCGTGGTTCACGCGGCATCCGACGATCCCGCGCGAGCGGATGATCGCCGATCTCAACCTCGATCAGCTCCTTCCCGCCTATCCGGTCGGCGAGCTGGTGCTGCGCGGCGCGGAGCTCTCGACGCTCGAGGATCACGTGCGCGCCGCGGCGGCGGAGCTGGGTCTCGCCATCGCGCCGGATCCGGTCCCGGAGCAGGGTTTCTTCGCGCGCAGCGACCAGCTCAACTTCGCGCGCATCGGCGTCCCGTCCGCTTGCCTGTGGCAGGGGTTCTCCGGCGCGCGCGGCGAGGCGGCGTTCAAGGATTTTCGCGCGCATCGCTATCACCAGCCGAGCGACGAATGGCTTCCCACGTACGACTGGGAAGCGGCTGCGCAGATGGCGCGCGCCGAGCTCCTGGTGGGGATCTCGCTGCTCACCGGACCGCGGCCGCAGTGGAAGCCGGACAGCCCCTTCCACTGATCAACGGCGAACGAGCAGGCGGTACGTCCCGGGAACGAGGTCGATGAACATCGCCTTCGCCCTTCCGGTGACGCGGATGCGGCCGCCGATCACGGTGACGTCCCGGATCTCGTCGGGGTCGCCCAGATCGGGCGCCTTGAGCACGCCACGGGTGGAGATCACCGCAAAGTGAAAGCTCCTGCCCCCGCCGACCCCGACCAGCACCGCGTCGGCGAAGTGCTGGAACGCGGTCAGGTTCTCCCCTTCCGGCACCCGGAAGACCGTCACCGGCTTGCCGTCCCTGCGGCGGGCGATGATCAGCTCCTTCACTTCGCCGCGGAAGAGGAAGTGACCGCGCGCGTACTCGTCGAGGCAGTTCTCGGCGGTGACTCCGGCAGGCAGCGCATTGTGCCGCGCGGCATCCTTGCAGCGCTTGCGCGCGGTCTCGGGATCGAGCGAAGGGCCGCAAGACAGCTTCTGGGCGGTACCGCCGCCCAGCGGAAGCGTCTCGTCGACGCGGCATCGCTTCAGCTGCTCGGCGGTGACGCGCGAGGGGGCGAGATCGAAGGAGGCAGCTGCGAGGAGAGCGAGCAGGATCATCGGACGAAGGTGGCGACGACTTCGAAATGGGCGGTCTGGGGGAAGAGATCGAGCGGGACGGCGCGGTCGAGCCGGTACCCGGACTGCGCGAGGAGCTTGCCGTCTCGCGCCAGCGTCGGCGCGTCGCAGCTGACGTACACCACCCGCGGCGGGCGGAGCGCCTCGAGAGCCCGGATGGTGTCCGCCGCTCCGGTGCGCGGGGGGTCGAGCAGCACCGCGTCGACGGGCGCATCGAACGTGCGCGCCACCTCGGCGGCGTCGGCGGCGATCAGCTTCACCTGAAGGCCTGCCTCGTCCGCGCTGCGGCGCAGGAGCGAGAGCGAAAGCGCCGAGCTCTCCGCCGCGGTGACGCGCCGGCCTCCGCCGAGCAGCGGCAGCGTCAGGCTTCCGCTGCCGCAGTACAGCTCGAGGACGTGATGGGCATCGCCGAGCGCTTGCGCCGCCTGCCTCTGGAGCTCGGGCAACAGCGCCCGGTTCGCCTGCGCGAAGGTGTCGGGCCGCGCGCGCACGCGGGCTCCGTTGGGCAGCGGCGCGTCGGCGACGACGGCGTCTCCGAGGACGGCGCCGGCCAGCGTCACCCCGCGCACGAGGTGGTGCTCGAGGAGCTTTTCGGCACGCCGGCGAAGACCGGGGGTCACGGGACCGTCGACCCGCAGATCGATCGCGCCCGTCCTCTCGCCGGCGAGGAGGCCGAGATCAGCGACCGAAGGGAGGTCGCCGGCGCTGCGCCCGGCGGCGGCGAGCTCCTCCAGCAGCGGCTCGAAGAGCAGGCACTCGTCGACGGGCTCGACGGCCGGGGCGCCCCGGTGGGAGAACCCCCAGCGTCCTCCGGGCGCCCGGTGGAGTCGCGCGCGGCGCCGGTACCGGAATGGCTTCGGGCTCCTGACGATGGGAGCCAGATCGTACGTCCCGCGGGCGAATCCACCGATGCGCTCCAGGGCGTCCGCGGCGAGCTCCTCTTTCGCGGCGAGCTGCGCCTCGTAAGAGACGTGCTGGAGCGGGCAGCCGCCGCAGCGGTCGACGATGCGGCAAGGCGCGTCGACGCGGGCGCTGCCGCGCTCGAGGATGCGCAGCGGGC
>DASREU010000289.1:0-3304 GCA_035651935.1 Myxococcales bacterium
TACGCACTGCGCAAATCCGTACGTGTCCCCGTAATTGCGCACTGCGCAAATACGTATGGTGTCCCCGAAATTGTTCCTACGGGTTTGTCAGCGCTTCCATCGAGGGGAGCTCGCTGAGGTTTGGCTGGAGCTGGATTTCGATTCGGCGGTTCTGGGCGCGGTGGTCGTCGCTGTCGTTCGGCACGAGTGGATCGAATTCGCCGTAGCCGAGGGCGCCGAGGGCGTCGGGCTTCATCCCCTTGCTGATCAGGAACCGCGTCACCACCACTGCGCGCTCGGTCGACAGTTCCCAGTTCGAGGGGAAGCGCGCGCTGCGGATCGGGCGGTCGTCGGTATGGCCGGCGACGAGGAACTGGCGGTCGGGGATGCCCGCGAGCGCTTGCGCGACCTGGGCGACGGCGTCCTGTCCGGCCTTCTTCAGCACCGCGCTTCCGGAGTCGAACAGCACGTCGTTGGGCAGCGAGATGAGCATGCGGCCCTTGCGGATCTTCACCGACAGCTTGCCCGCGTCGATCATCGAGCGCAGCCGATCGGTGAGCGACTTGTAGGTGGCGGCTCGCGCCTCGGCGGCGGCCTTCTGCTTGCCGAGGTCGTCGAGCTGCGCGTTGGTGGCGCTGAGGAGCTTGTCCAGCTTGTCCCGGTCCGCGGTGGTCCCCTGCAGCAGGCGGGTCAGCTCGTCCGCCCGCTTCTGCGCCTCCGCCAGCTTCGCCTCGAGGTCCTTGCGGGACTGCTCGGTGGCCGCCAGCTTCTTCTCGGTGTCTTGCAGCTTCGCGGCGTCCTCGGAGCGCGTCTTCTCCAGCTCGCTGCGGTGCTGCTGATCCAGGTCGGCGATCGTCTTCTCGTGGGAAGAGGTGGTGACGCACGCGCCGCCCAGTGCCGCCGTCAGGAACACGACCAGAACCCTTTGCATGCTTCGCCCGTATCATGCTGGGCCGCAGGGGTGAAGGGCCGTTTGCGGACGGACGGGCGTCGCGGGCGCACCGCCGGAAGCATGGACCGATCCCGGCGAAGGGGCTTGCTTGAGCCGTCGCGTACCCAGGATTGACGCCGTCCACAGGCTCCCGGGCGTCGCCGAAGCATTGCCGCTGGTCGAGGCGCAATACCGCGAGCACCGCATCCGGATCGCGCGGAACCGCCTCCGCAGCGCCCTCGCCGGACTGTTGCGGGGACGTGGCGTCCTGCTGGTGGCCCGCTTTGGCGCTTCCGCTGCGGGGGTGGCCGTGGTCTCGTGGACCTGGACGGTAGAGCGCGGCGGCAAGACCGCCTGGCTCGACGAGCTCTACGTCGTCCCCGCATTCCGGGGCAGCGGCATCGGGCGCCGGCTCCTCGTGCGCGCGCTCGCCGAAGCGCGCCGCGCCGGTTGCGCATCGATCGAGCTGGAGGTCGTCCGCGGTCACGGCCGCGCGGCGCGCCTCTACCGGCGCGAGCGGTTCTCGCCGCTGTTCCGCACCCGCTATTCGCGCGCTCTTTGAACGAAACCGTGCCCCGGCGCCTGTGTAGCGGGCGCCGGGGCACCGTCAGTTTCAATGCGGGAGGAGCGGAGAGTCGCCGGTGGACGGGTACCCTTCCGTCCGCGCGGGCTGCTGCTGCTGGCGTTGCTGATCCTGCTGTCCCTGTCCCGCGATCTTCTCCTGCGCCTGCTGCACGGACTCGTTCATCTTGTTCCCGAGCTGTCCGACGGCCTCGCCGGCCCGCTGCTTCATCGGCTCGAGCATCTCGCGCTCCTTGCGGCTGACCGGCAGGAGCCAGGCCGCAATCGCGCCCAGCGCCATGCCGCCGAGCGCGAGCATCATCGGGTTCTCCTCCGCCCCGTGACGAAGCTCGTCCGCGGAGGGCATCCGCTCGCGGAAGTTGGAGACGACGTCGCCGGCGCGATCCTTCAGCTCGCTGGCGCGGTCCTTCAGGTCCTGCGCGCCCTCGCTGATCTTCTCCTTGATCGCGCCGGTGCGATCGGATCCTTCCGCGGACCGGTCCTCGTCGCGGTAGCGGAGGTCCTGGCCGTACCCGTACCGGTCACCGTACCCGTACCCGTACCGGTCGCCGTATCCCCTGAAATACCGCGTCGAGCTGCGCCGGTTCCGGGCGATCGCCCGGCCGATGGCGGCGCCCAACGCGCCGCCGATCAGCCCGAGCGCGGTCGGGCTGGAGGTCATCTGCTCTTTCCACTCCTGCGTCTTGTACAAGGCCTTCTCCTTGGCTTGTTCGCCGATGTACCGGGGGCTGGCGCGCCGCGACAACTCCTGCGCGATCTCGCTCATGTGTCTCGTCGAAGATTCGATCGAACGTTTTGCGTCAGTCCTTTCGCCCATCGCTGGTCCTCCTCGAGTCTGTGAATGGTTTCGCCGTCCTTGATTTCGGACATGGAACGGAGCCTGGCGCGCGCGCTGGCGAGGAAGACGCCGCCTGCGATCCCGAACACCACCGTGGTGATCAGGCACGCGAGCCAGCTGTCCATCGCCAGCGAGAGCGCCGCCGCGATCGTCAGCGCGAGCATGATCACCGCCACGTGCACCAGCACGCCGCCGGCGCCCGCCATCCCCGCCGCGGGGCCCGCCTTCTTCGCCTCACGCCGGATCTCGCTCTTCGCCGACTCCACCTCGGAATGCAGGAGCCGCTTGCCGTCGGCCAGCACGCGCTTCGACTCCTCGAGGAAGTCGTGCACCAGCTTGCCGGTGGGCTCGCGGTGGATCCGGCCGTCGCCTCGAACGTCGTAGTCCATGGCCGCTATGCCTTGAGGAGCCGGACGGCGAGGAAGCCGAGAGCAAACGAGCCGGCCAGGACCGCGGCCGGACTGTGCTTGACGCTCTGGAAGAGATCTTCGGCCGAATGATCGCGAAGCGCCGTCGACAGCCGGCGTGCCCCGGAAGCTGCCAGGTCGATGATCGGACCGGCGACCTCGCTTTCGCCGCCCTGGTGCTCCAGCGCACCCGCGAGCTTTTCCACTTCGCTCGCGAAGCGCTCGCGCCTGTTTTCGATCTCCCGCTTCGCGCGGTCCTTCGCAATGTGGCCGATCTCCTTGACCTTCTCCGTGCCGGTGCGCGCGACTTCCTTCGCCTGATCGGCGACTGGCGAGGTGCCGGTCTGGCCGCTCGCCCCCATCAAATCATGCTGCTGCATCGCATCCTCCTGTTGTCGAAAAGTGGTTCCGTCGAGGATGGGGATCGCGCGCTCCTCCGGCCTGACCGAATGCAAGACGTCCAGGCGCGACGGGCGTGGGGCGGGCGGGCTGTCGGGCTGCGGGCGCGGCTCGCCAAGGCGTTGGACTTCAGGAGGAAACAACGCGAGACTCCGTGCCCCGTGGACA
>DASREU010000290.1:0-3671 GCA_035651935.1 Myxococcales bacterium
TCAACGAGACGATCAACGACGCAATCCGAAGCCCCGACGCCACCACGTTCGCTTCCCAGAAATGCGACGCCACGTTCGTCGATCAGCACATCCAGAACGTCGCGAACGCGGCCGCTCCGGTCTGTACATTCTCGAGATCGACGAAGCAGGAGCTCCGGTCGAAGGTCAACGACTGGATCGACACCTTCTACCCCGAGACCCGCGGGGGCCCGCCACCTTCCTTCGCTGACCCGCTTCCGGGTTGCACGATTGACGCGACATGGTTCTTGATGAAGGTCGACACTTCAGTGACCCCGGTTCCCGTGACCGATTTCGACGGGTCCGTCATTCAGCCCGACGCAGGCGACGGGGGATGACGTAGATGCGCAGGACGGTGCCGGTGCTCCGGCGTCTCTTCCGGAATGCGGCGCCGTTCGCCGCCGCCGCCCACCTCGCCTTCGTCGTCGCGGGTGCGATGCGGCTGTCATTTCCTGGCCGATCCGTCGCCGCCAAGGCCTTCGCCGTGTACGGCGCGTATTCGGGCGCGAACAATTCGTACGGATACTTCGCGCCGGGCGTCGCAGCGGAATGGCGCGCCGCGCTGGACATCTACGACGCCCGAACGGGCGCGTGGACGACCCGGACGAGGGCGGCGCCGAACCTCGAGCTCGCCGTCCTCGATTCGACGATCAACAGCAACTTCTCCCGCAAGGACGTCCGCGAGGCGCTGGCGGCCTCGTGGGCTGCTTCAGAGCTCCCGCAGGCGCCCGGCGCGGCTGCCGTCGTCGTGCGCGCGGAGGCGTTCCTGCTGCCGACGCTCGCGCAATACAGAAGCGGCGCCCGCGGCGCATGGCGAACGCTCGCGGCATACGCATTCACCACGGAGGAGCGGGAAGCTTTGGCAGGTGCGCAGGGTCCCCGTGCTTCGTCGCGCTAAGGCCGCCGTCGGCGAATTCCTTCTCCAGCCAGCATCGGCGCGGCCCATCGCGTTCATGCGCATCGGAATTGCCGCGGCTCTCATCGGCGAGGCGGCGGTCATCGCCCCTCATCTCCACGAATACTTCGGATCGCTCGGCCTCGTGCAGGAGCCCGTCAGCGATGCACTCGGGCACTGGAGCCTCCCTTCCCTCCCGGCGCTGGCGCGATGGCTGTCGTTGACCGGGCTGACGGAGCGCGGCGTCGTGCAGGTCGCCTTCGCCGTCTACGTGCTGGCGCTGCATCTCCTTCTCCTCGGATTCCGGACGCGCACCGCCGCGGTCGTCAGCTGGCTCCTGTTCCTGGCGTTCAAGAGGTCTGGCAGCGCCGCTGCCTACGGGGGATTCGAGTTCGCGCAGATCGCGCTCTTCTATTGCGTCGTCTTGCCGGTAGGCGACGCGGTGTCGATCGATGCCTGGCGTCGGCCGCGCCCGCCTTCCTCAGGCGCACGAATCGGGTTGCGCCTGCTGCAACTGCACCTCTCTGTCGTCTATCTCTCCTCCGGAATCGAGAAGGCGCGCGGCGATCAGTGGTGGAACGGGGAAGCGATCTGGCGGGCCGTGATGCGGCCCGGCCACGGCGACATCGATTTTTCCTGGCTCGCTGACCACCCACTGGTGGCACGGTTCGCCTGCTGGGGCACCCTGACTTGCGAGATCGGCTACAGCCTCTTTGTCTGGCTGAAGCGAACCCGGAGATTCTGGATTCTCGCGATCATCGGGATGCACCTGGCGATCGCGGTGTCGCTCGCGCTGGTGTTCTTCTCAGCGGTGATGATCGTGTTGAATGTCGCCGCGTTCCTCGTGCCCGCAGAGGTACGGCCTGCGATCGCAGACTCGGCGGAGAAGGCGGTCACTCGAAATTCGTTCGAATCAGCAGCCTCGTGAATCGCGGGTCCGCGCGGATGCTGTCCCAGAGCGGATCCACCTTCAGCGACGCGAGCGCCGCGTCCCGTACCGTGACGGCCGTGTCGAGGAGGGCAAACGCCCGATCCTTGTCGCCCAGCGCGGCATCGACCAACGCCAGATTCGAGGGTGCCACGTACTGGTGCCGCGATCGTTCCTCGAGATCCGCGACGATGCGAAGCGCCTCCTTGCGGTCTCCAGCCTTCGCGTGAACGTAACCGCGGATTGCGAGCCAGCCGCTGTCGGCATCGGCGCGATCGATGACCTTGTCGACGATGCCCACCGCATCCGGATACCTGCCCATCTGCGCATAGATCGTGGCGAGCAGGATCGGCACGATCGGCTGGGCCTCGGGGAGCTCTCGCAGCGGACTCAGCCGTTCGATGGCGGCGTTGTAGTTGCGCTGGAAGTATGGGGCAGTGGCAGACATGATCAGGACCGGCGTCGAGCCCGGCTCGAGCTGCAGCGCGCGCCGCAACTCTTCCTCGGATTGCGGAAAGCGACCCTGCATGCGCAGCAAGAGGCCGTACCAGTGATGGGCCCTTGCGTAGTCCGCCCGCAGGTCGATGGCGCGCCGGTACTCCTTCTCTGCGGTCTTCCAGTCGAAGCCGGCTTCCGCGATCGAAGCGAGCGACGCGTGCGCCTCCGCGATCGTGTCGTCCACCTGCAAGGCGCGCTCGGCATACATCTTCGCCATCGCCAGCAGCTCCGTCGGATCGTCTTGCGAGTAATCGCGGAGCAGCAGGTACGAGTCCGCCAAGCCCGCGTAGGCCAGCGCGTAGCCCGAGTCGAGCGCGATGGCACGGTTGTAGAGCGTGATCGCCTTGCGCAACCCGGGCTCCGTCCGATCGTTCCAGAAGTACCGGGCGCGCAGATACAGGTCGTGCGCTTCCGTGCTCGTCGTCCGGTGACGCACCAGCGGCGTGGATCCCAGCGCGAGCGAAGGGCGCAACGCCTCGGCGATCGAGTGCGCCAGCTCGTCTTCGACCGAGAGCACGCTCTTCAGCTCCCGATCGTAGGTCCTCGACCAGAGATGGAATCCGTTGGCAACGTCGATCAGCTGGGCCACCACGCGCATGGAGTGGCCTTCCCGGCGCACGCTGCCTTCCAGGAGCGTGCTGACGTTCAACTGGCGGCCGATCTCCGCGACGGTCGCCTTCTTCCCCTTGAATGCGAACGAGGAGGTGCTGGAGATCACCCGCAGCCCTTCCACGTTCGCGAGCGCGTTGATCAGGTCCTCGGTGATGCCGTCGGAGAAGTACTCGTTGTCCTTGTCGGAGCTCAGATTGACGAACGGGAGCACGGCGATGGAGCTGCGCTCGACGGCCGGACCCACGAACCAACCCTTGACAAACGGAAACGCGAGCGTCACCAGGATCCCGGCGACAAGGAATGCCACGAGCCGCAGGTGGCGCGGCGGCTGTGCCGCGACCCCGCTCAGGTCCACGACCAGGTCCGCCGCGGACTGGTACCGATCGTCCGGATTCTTCTCCAGGCAGCGCGAGACGACACGCTGGAGCTGCCGCGGGACGTGCGCCGGCAGCTCGGCGGGATCGTCGTTGAGGATCTTGTAGCCGACCTCCATCGACGAGCGGCCTTCGAATGCACGGCGCCCGGAGAGCATCTCGTAGAGGATGCTGCCGACCGCGAACAGGTCGGATCTCGGGTCCGCGCGTTCACCGCGTACCTGCTCGGGCGACATGTACGCCACCGTCCCGACAAACTTGTTCTCTCCGGTGCTCTCGACGGTCTCGCCGGTTCGCTCGACGAGCTTGGCGATGCCGAAATCGAGGATCTTCAGCCGTCCCTCGT
>DASREU010000291.1:0-2082 GCA_035651935.1 Myxococcales bacterium
CGTTCGGGCAGCCCGAGATCTTGATCGGCAATGCGTCGCGCCGGTCGGCGAGCGCGACGGTGAGCGCGTCCGCCATGCCCCGCGACTGCGTCACCGCCAGGCGGCAGGAGTACGCGCCAGGGCAGCTCACCACGTCGGAGATGGTGAGCGCGCCGGGCCGCGCCAGCCCCACGGCGCCGAGGGCGGCGTGCAGCGAGCCGAGCGAGGCGCGAGGAACGAAGCGGAGCAGCACGTTCTGCTCCACCGTCGTGCGCACCTCGCGCTCCGCGCTGAACTCCTCCGCGATCTGCGCGAGCGCGCGGAATTGCGCCGCGCTCAAATCGCCGAGCGGGAGCCGGACCGTCACCGCTGCCAGTTCGGGATCGCGCTGCGGCCGTACGTTGTCGCGGACGAACTCCTCGAATCCGGGCTGGGCCGCGCGCCTCCGCGGCGTCACCGGCACGCGGGGCGGAGCAGGGTCGGCGACGGCGACGGGCCGCGAGCCGACCGCGCGGCGCTCCTCGAGATACTGGCGGAGAAACTCTTCCGGTCCGAGCTTGTCGACCACGAACTTGAGCCGCGCGCGGTGCCGGTGCTGGCGGTCGCCCGTGCGGTTGAACACGCGCACCACCGCCTCGCAGATCTCGATGACCTCGCCGGCCGGCGCGAACTCGTGCGCGAGGATTCCGGTGCGCCGCAGCGTGGAGAGGCCGCCTGCGAGAGTGACGCGGAATCCCGGCTTGCCGTCGCGCACCCGGGCGAGGAAGCCGACGTCGTTGAACGATGCGCCGACGCAGTCGTACCCGCAGCAGCCGCCGAACGCGATCTTGAACTTGCGCGGCAGCGACGAGGAGAGCGGGCCGCGGAGCAGGTGCCGGGTCACCGCCTCGGCGTACGGGGTGCTGTCGAACGGTTCCAGCGCGGACGCACCCGCGTACGGGCAGGCGGTGACGTTTCGCACGGAGTTTCCACAAGCTTCGCGCGTGGTCAGGCCGGAGTCGGCCAGCGCCCGCAGGGCAGCGTCGCTGTCCGCCAGCGCGACGAAGTGGAACTGGATGTTCTGCCGCGTGGTGACGTGGCCGCGGCCGCTCGAGAAGCGTTCGGCCACCTCGGCGAGCGTGCGCAGTTGCCGCGGTGTGAGGATCCCCTGGGGGATCTTCACCCGCACCATCATCGCGTCGCCTTCCTGCCGCTGGCTGTACACGCCGTTGACCAGGCGGAACTGCTTCCAGGCGTCGGCGGAGATCTCGCCGCGCTCGAACTTCTCGAGCATGGAGACGAACGCATCGACGTCTTTCTCGTCCGCGAATCCGAGGCGCGCGGGCCCGAGGGTGCTGCTATCGAGCAACGGCATGAAGTCCTCCCGGCACTGCATTCCGGATGCGGTCGGCCAACGCGACGGTAGCGCCGATGACGATCACCCCGGGCGCATCCGTCGCGGGGGCGCTGGCGAGCGTTCCCAGGGTGCCGCGCCAGAAGAATGCGTCGGGCCGCGAAGCGGAGAACAGGACCGCGGCGGGCAGGCTGCGCGGCCAGCCCTGCGCGAGCAGCAGCGCGGACGTCTCGGCGCGCGTGGCGATCCCCATCAGGATCACCAGCGTGGCGGCGCCTGGCGCGAGCGACCGCAACACCGGTCCGTAGGCGTCTTCGGCATGCCCCGAGACGACCACGAACGCGGAGGCCAGCCCGCGGTGCGTGACCGGGATTCCGCTCAGGGCCGCCGCCGCGACAGCGGACGAGACGCCGGGGACGATCTCGCAGGGGATCCCCGCCGCCGCGAGCGCCAGCGCCTCCTCCCCGCCGCGCCCGAACACGACGGGGTCGCCGCTCTTCAGGCGCACCACCCGCTCTCCGCGAAGCGCGCGGCGGATCATCACGCGCTCGATGGTCTCCTGGGAGATGGAGTGACGTCCGGCGCGCTTCCCCACGTACGCCCACCGCGCTTGCGGCGCGTGGCGGAGCGCCGCGCGATCGACGAGAGCGTCGTAGAGGACCAGGTCCGCCGCCCGCAGCCGATCGACGGCGCGGATCGTGAGCAGGTCCGGATCGCCGGGCCCGGCGCCCACCAGCGAGACGAAGCCGCTCATACCGCCTCCCCGTACA
>DASREU010000292.1:0-2849 GCA_035651935.1 Myxococcales bacterium
GGTAGACGGCCCCCATGCCGCCGGCGCCGAGCATCACCGGGTCGCGGTAGCGGCCGAACGCCGGCGTCGCCTGCGATTCGGACATTCAGACCTTTATAGCGGAACCGGCGGCGCCGTCGGATTTTCGCAGCATGTGCGTGAAGGCCCACAGCGCGCAGGCCGCGAGCGCGGCATAGCGCAGGCAGACCGTGGGCCAGAAGATCGCGCCGTCGAACCAGGCGGCCTGCGCGAAAGCGCGGTCCGCCTGGAGATGGAGGCGGGCGAAGCTGCTGGCGTAGTCCGCGAGCGCGATCACCGAGGCGGCGCCGGCCAGCCATCCCGGGATCGCGGCCAGCGCGAGCAGGGCCACGACCCAGAGCCAGTACTGCGGCGAATACACCTTGTTGGCGATGAAGAAGAGACAGAGCAGCGCGCAGGATGCCTTCAGCGGATCCAGCCGGCGGGTGCGAAGCTCGACTGCCGCGATCGCCGCCGCGGCGGAGACCACGGCGATCGCGGAGATCGCGTTCGCCGCGCCGACGAAGCCGCGGCGGTCGGCGCCGGCGAGCAGGTACAGCGACGGCTCGATCTCGCGGATGCCGTTGTACTCGAAGAACCAGGTCCAGCCCGGCCAGCCGAAGACGACGAACGGCAGGTTCACCGCCAGCGTCACCGCGGCGAAGATCCCGACCAGCTCGAGCGTCCTGCGCAGCGGGCCGCGAAGCGAAACCACCAGGACGATCCCGAGGACGAGGACGGGAAAGAGCTTCGTCCAGACCGCGATGGAGAGCATCGCCACGGCGGCGCGCTGCCGTCCTCGCGCCCAGAGCCAGACGCCGGCGGCGAGGGGAAGGATCCCGAGCAGGTCCCAGTTCAGCGCTCCGTACACGAGGAGCGCCGGCGACGCGGCCCAGATCCACGGTCGAGCCGAGGGCAGCGCGGCGAGGAACCAGAGCGTGCCGAGAGCGCAGAGCGAAAGGATGGTGAAGGTGAGCGCGAAGTATCCGCTGCGGCCCGGGGCGAAGACGCTGGGAAGCCACATCGCCAGGCCGAGGAGCACCGGGTACTCCACCTTGTCCTCGACGTAGGGTAGGCGGTGGCGGGCCGCACCCCGATCCTCGTGCAGGGCGAGGATGTCCGAATACGCCAGCGCTCCGAACGACCAGAGCCGGTAGCCCCAGGGCGAAGGGTGCCGCGTTCCCTCGGCGGTGCGGAGATAGCAGGCGAGCAGGATCGCCGCGCAGACCAGGGCGGGCGTCGAGAACCTCCGCAGGGTTGCGTACCGATCGAGCGGCGCGTCCATCACCTCCGCGTGACGGATCTGCGCTCCGGAGTCAATTTCCCGCCGGAAAGACCCCGCTCACTGCCCCGGGGAGCCATCCGCCGCCGTAGCGGATCGGGTGCCGTTGCTGGACATCGCGCGCCGGAGCATCTCGTGCGACTCCTCCCGGAGCGTCGAGGACTCCTGCTCGGACCGGCAGAGGCGCTTGGTGATGTGCGATCCCGTCGGCGTCTCTTCCGCGCAGAGCAGCCTGTCGTCGGGGTCGATGGCGCCGGCGTTCCCGACCAGCATCCCGTCCCCGGGCCGGTAGTCCACCACCTTGACGGTGCGAGCCCCATGGTAAGGCGCGGCGCACGAGGCGAGCAGCAGCAGCGCCATCGCAGCGAGTCTCTTCGACATGTGGTCCCTCCGGTGTCCGTCGGACGGACTGATGCCCGATGCCGGCGGCCGGGAGCGCAGCAAAGCAGGGACCCGTCGCCAGCGCGCGGCGATCGCCCGCGGGCTGCAGCGAGGTGCGGTCTGGTGCAGCCGGCGGGGCCGCCCGGTTCGGTCAGACCGGGGTCACGGACCTGCGCTTTGGCGTGAGCGGGCGTTCGCGCTGTGAAGCGGCCGCGAACCGGCGGACGATCTCCTCGCGCAGCCGGTCACCTGGGACGATGGCGTCGACCACCTGCTCCGCGGCCAGCTTGTAGATGTCGATGTCCGCCTTGTACTCGTCGCGCAGCTCCTGCACGTACGCGGCGCGCTGGCTCTCGGGCTTCTCCTGGATCTTGTTGAAGTAGACCGCGTTCACCGCGGCCTCCGGTCCCATGACGGCGATCATCGCCTGCGGCAAGGCCACGGTTACGTCCGGCTCGAACGCGGGGCCTCCGAACGCGTACAGCCCCGCGCCGTACGACTTGCGCACGATCACGCAGAGCTTCGGGACCGTCGCTTCCGACACGGCCATGATCATCTTCGCGCCGTGGCGGATGATGCCCTGGCGCTCGACCTTGGTGCCGATCATGAAGCCGGGAACGTCGGGGAGGTAGAGGAGCGGGATCCCGAACGCGTCGCAGAGCCAGATGAAGCGCGCGGCCTTGTCGGCGCTGTCCACGAAGAGCACGCCGCCCTTGTGCTTGGGCTGGCTGGCGACGATTCCCACCGGCTTGCCGTCGATTCGCGCGAAGGCGGTGATCACCTCCGGGGCGAACAGCTTCTTCAGCTCGAAGAGCGAATCCGCGTCGATCAGCTCGCGGATGAGCGCGAACATGTCGAAGAACTTGTTCTGATCCGGAGGGATGATCTCCTCGATCTTCTTCCCCGAGCTCGCCGGCGCGACCGCCGCGTGCACCGGCAGCGGCCCGGCGAAGCTCTCCGGCATGTAGGAGAGGTACCGTTTCGCCGCCTCGATGGCCTCCTGCTCGGTCTTCACCAGCACGTCGCCGCAGCCGGAGACGGTGCAGTGCATCCGCGCTCCGCCCAGCTCCTCCAGCGTGACCTTCTCGCCGATCACCATCTCGGCCATCCGCGGCGACCCCAGGTACATCGAGGCGTTGCCGTCGACCATCACCACGATGTCGCAGAACGCGGGGATGTACGCGCCGCC
>DASREU010000293.1:0-2675 GCA_035651935.1 Myxococcales bacterium
CGGCACCATGCTGCCGGAGTCGAAATTCTGGTTCCTCCCCCTCCAGCGGCTCTCGCTCCGCGGCCAGGCCGCCGACGAGCACGACCGCCCCTACTCCCTCCCCCTCCGCCCGCGCGACATCGCCGGCGGCATCGCCCTCTCCTGCGAGTACCAGGAAGGCCGCCCCTGCGGCGACGGCGTGGGCAGCGCGCTGGAGCTGGACTCCGCCATCGGCTACGGCACCCTCTTCACCGCAGCCACGAGAGTCCGCGCCGCCGCCGGCACCGCCAGCTACGCAAACGAGCTGCTCCTCGACCGCGCCTACCTGCGCTTCGACTACGGCGCCTTCTCCCTGCAGGCGGGCCGCGACGCGCTGGCTGTGGGCCCCTCCGTCCGCGCCGCCTTGATGGTCTCGCGAAACGCCGCCCCGCAGGACGGCATCCGCGCGCAGCTCCACCCCGTCGCCATCGCCCAAAACGTCCGCCTGTCGCTGTTCTACTTCCTCGACCGCCTCCGCGATCCCCAGCGCTTCCACGGCACCCTGCTCGACCTCACCCGCGCCCAGCTCGACTTCTGGGACCGCGTCCAGCTCGGCGGCTCGCGCATGCTCATGCTGGGCGGCGAGGGCGCCCCCGACTACGGCGGCTTCACCGGCTTCATCCTCGAGCACTTCGGCAGGACCAAGGAGGGCGTCGGCACCGCCGAGAACAACCGCCTCTCCTTCGACCTCTCCGTCCGCGTCCCCGAGCTCCGCGGCGCGCGCTTCTATTACGAGATCGCCTTCGAGGACACCCGGAAGGCCTTCTTCAACTCCCTCCAGTACGACGCCGATCACCTCCTCGGCGTCGAGCTGCGCGACCTGCGCCTCGGCCCGTTGCGCCGCCTCTTCGTGGAGCTCGAGCACACCGGCTGGGTCTCCCAGGAGCACTGGCTGTTCACCACCGGCATGACCAACCGCGGCCGCACGCTCGGCTCGGCGCTGGGCCCCGACGGCACCTCGTTGTGGGCCCGCGCCGACTTCCAGCTCGCCAACTTCACCGTCTCCCCCTGGGTCGAATGGCTCCGCTTCATCAGCGATCGCTACGATTCGAACCAGTCCCAAGGCGTCTTCGTCACCGCCATCGGCCCCATCGAGCACCGCCAGCGCCTCGGCGCCGACCTCCGCGCCGCCTTGAGCGAGATGCTCTGGTTCTCCATCGGCGCCTTCGCCGAGCGCATCGGCGATGCCGACCTCGTCGAAGGCAACACCCGCTTCAGCGGCGGCGTGACCGCTTCGATCACGTTCCGCCCCTGAAGCCTGGACGAGAGAGCTCAGGTGACCCGCGCCGAAGGCGCAGATCACCGCGCCGGCAGCTCGAAATAGAAGGTGGCGCCCTTCCCCGGAGCCCCTTCCGCCCAGATGCGTCCTCCGTGGCGCTCCACGATCCGGTGCACCGCCGCCAGCCCTACCCCGGTGCCTTCGAAGTCCGCCGCCTTGTGCAACCGTTCGAAGGGGCGGAAGAGCTTGTGCGCCTCCGCCATCTCGAATCCGGCGCCGTTGTCGCGGACCAGGAAGATCCGCCGCCCTTCGCCCTCGATCGCTCCCACCTCGATGCGCGCCTCCGCCACCTTCGAGGAATACTTCCAGGCGTTCCCCAGCAGGTTCTCCAGCGCCGCCCGCAGCAGGCCCGGGTCGCCGCGGCAGATGAGTCCGTCGGCGATTTTCACCTCCACGCGCCGCTGGGAGTCGCTGCGCAGGAGGTTCGCCACCACTTCCGAGGCGATGGCGCTCAGGTCGGCATTCTCGCTGGCGAGCTGCGCGTGCCCGACGCGCGAAAGCGTGAGCAGGTCGCGGATCAGGTCGGACATGCGCGAAGTGGCGCGGCGAATCCGGGCGAGCACGTCCCGCGCCTTCGGCTGCAGCCCGCTGGCCTCGCGCTCGAGCAGGGCGCAACCGAGGTCGATGGTGTTCAGCGGATTGCGCAGGTCGTGCGTCACGGTCGCGTTGAAGGCTTCCAGATCCTCGAGCGATCGCTCGATGGCCCGGGTCCGCTCGGCGATCCGGCTCTCGAGGTTGCGGTTGAGCTCGAGCACCTGCTCCTCGGCCATCTTCCTCTCGGTGATGTCCTGGCAGACGCCGATCAGCTTCACCAGCTTGCCCTGCTCGTCCAGGACGGGATTCGCCCAGGTGTGCAGGTAGCGCACGCTGCCGTCCGGCCGGAAGATGCGCTCGTCGTGCGAGTACGGCACGTGCTCGTCAAACACCCGGCTCGTCGCGTCGATCACGCGCTGTCGGTCCTCGGGGTGGACCTTGGTGAGGTACGCCTCATAACTCGGCGTGTACGTCTGCGGCGTGACCCCGTAGATGCGGTACAGCTCGTCCGACCAGCTCGCGTGCGGCTGGGTCACGTCCCATTCCCAGGTGCCGAGATGCGCGACGCCCTGGGTGTCGATCATCAGCCCTTCGCGCTGGCGCAGGCGCTCTTCGGATCGCTTCAGCGCGGTGACGTCGGAGGATCGCGAGAGCAGGCCGATCACCTCGTCGCCCTCGCGAAGCGCCGTGACCGTGCAGACGTACCACGCTCCCATTCCCGCGGGTGTTCGCGCTCCCCATTCGAATTGCTCGTCCTCGCCGGTCGCCAGCACGCGGTCGTGCGCCGCCTGGGCCCTGCCGCGCTCTACCGCCGGGAAGAGATCCGCGGCGCGCTGCCCCGGCC
>DASREU010000294.1:0-2257 GCA_035651935.1 Myxococcales bacterium
CCTTCGGCGTGCTCACGGCGGGCGTGTACACGCAGGCGGTGAAGCTCGAAGGCTCCCTCTTCCACGGGCGCGAGCCCGACGAGAACCGTTGGGACTTCGACTTCGGCGCGCTCGACTCGTGGTCGGCGCGGCTCTCGGCGAATCCGACGCGCGAGACGTCGCTGCAGATCTCGTACGGCTTCCTGAAGAGCCCGGAATCGCTGCGGCCAGGCGAGAGCCTCCATCGCGCGACGGCTTCCGCGACCTGGAGCGGGCCCTGGCGCGCGAGCGGCAGTCTCGCGGTGACGGCACTGTGGGGGCGCAACATCGAGCCCGATCATTCGACCGATGCGTTCCTGCTGGAGGGCACGATCGACCTGGACGGCGCCAACGTGCCGTTCGCGCGCCTCGAGGCCGTGAACAAGCGCGGTCACGATCTGGTGGTTCCCGGCGATCCCGACGCCGTCTACGGCGTGTTCCAGGCGCAGGTCGGGTACGTGCGCCGCTTCGACATCGGCGCGCCGATCGTGCCGACGCTCGGAGCTGCGCTCGACATCGGCGTGGTCCCGGCTGCGCTGGAAGCCCTGTACGGGACGCGCCTGCCGATCGGCGCCTTCGTCTTCGTCGGGCTGCAGCCGCCGCGAGCAGCCCTCATGCACCACGGCGGGAGCGGAATGTGATCGAGAGCCCGATCGATCCGGTGTGCGGGATGAAGGTCGATCCGCAGAACCCGAAGGGCGGGACGGCGGTCCACGAGGGCCGCGAGTACGGGTTCTGCAGTCCGAGGTGCAAGGCGAAGTTCGAGGCGGATCCCGAGCGGTACCTGCATCCGGAAACCGCGCCCACGGTGCCCGCCGCTTCGCCCGGGACCCGGTGGATCTGCCCGATGGATCCCGAGGTCGCCTCCGATCATCCCGGTCCCTGCCCGAAGTGCGGCATGGCGCTGGAGCCTGCGTCCCCTTCTCCGCTGGTGCGGACCGAGTGGACCTGCCCGATGCACCCGGAGATCGTCCGCGACCAGCCCGGAGCCTGCCCGATCTGCGGCATGGCGCTCGAGCCGCGCACGGTCGATCTGGAGGAAGCGAACCCGGAGCTGGACGACATGCGCCGGCGGTTCCGGATCAGCCTGCTCTTCACGGTGCCGGTGTTCCTCCTCGGCATGTCCGACCTCTTGCCGGGAATGCCCGCGCAGCGCGCGCTGGGAGCGTGGCTGCCGTGGATCGAGCTCGTGCTGGCGACTCCGGTGGTGCTCTGGGCGGGCGCGCCCTTCTTCTCCCGCGGCTGGCGCTCCGTGACCACCTGGAACCTGAACATGTTCACGCTCATCGCGCTGGGGACGGGCGTCGCCTACGCCTTCAGCGTGGTGGCGACGGTCGCGCCTTCCTGGCTGCCGGCATCGCTCCTCCGCGACGGCGTCGCTCCGGTGTACTTCGAGCCGGCGGCGTTCATCGTCTCGCTCGTGCTGCTCGGCCAGGTGCTCGAGCTCAGGGCGCGCGCCCAGACGCGCGGTGCTCTGCGCTCGCTGCTCGGACTGGCGCCGAAGACGGCCCGCCGGGTGCGCGAAGGGAGAGAGGACGAGGACGTTCCCCTCGCCCTCGTCCAAATGGGCGACCTCTTGCGGGTGCGTCCGGGCGAAAGCGTGCCGGTGGACGGCGTCGTCGTCGAAGGCGGCAGCGCGGTCGACGAATCCCTGGTGACCGGCGAGTCGATCCCGGTCTCCAAGGAAGCGGGGTCGAAGGTGATCGGAGCGACGATCAACGGCACCGGCAGCTTCGTCATGCGCGCCGAGCGCGTCGGCGAGGCGACGATGCTGGCGCAGATCGTCCGGATGGTGAGCGAGGCGCAGCGCAGCCGCGCTCCCATCCAGCGCCTCGCCGACAAGGTCGCCGGCCGGTTCGTCCCCGCGGTGGTGATCATCGCGGTCGTCACCTTCATCGTCTGGGCAGCCGTCGGCCCGGAGCCGCGCCTCGCCTTCGCCCTGGTGAACGCGGTCGCGGTGCTGATCATCGCCTGTCCTTGCGCGCTGGGTCTCGCCACGCCGATGAGCATCATGGTCGGGACCGGCAGGGGAGCGACGGCGGGTGTGCTGGTGCGCAATGCCGAAGCGCTGGAGCTGATGGAGAAGGTGGACACTCTGGTCGTCGACAAGACGGGAACGCTGACGGAGGGCAAGCCGCGATTGGTGACCGTCGAACCGCTGAGCGACGCGGCAGATCCCGCCAAATCGCGTGGCGATCAAAACCTGCTCCGTCTCGCCGCGGCGCTGGAACAAGCCAGC
>DASREU010000295.1:0-3326 GCA_035651935.1 Myxococcales bacterium
TGGCGCGCTCGCCGAGATGGAGGAGAAGTGGGTCTCGGAGCGCTCGGACGAGCTGCTGGAGATCATGGGGCTCTCGCACCGGCGCGACGAGCTCGCCAAGAACCTGCCGTACGGCGACCAGCGGCGGCTGGAGATCGCCCGCGCGCTCGCCACCGGGCCCCAGGTGCTGCTGCTGGACGAGCCTGCCGCGGGCACCAACACGCGGGAGAAGGCCGAGCTGATGGAGCTGATCCGGTCGATCCGCGACCGCTTCGGCGTCGCCATCGTCCTGATCGAGCACGACATGAAGCTGGTGATGGGAGTGTCGGAGCGGATCCTGGTGCTCGACCACGGCGTCACCATCGCGGAGGGCCTGCCGCGCGACATCCAGAGCAACCCGAAGGTGATCGCCGCCTACCTCGGCGAGAAGTACGCGAAGGAGCACGCGGCGCAAATCGCAGCCGCCGGAGAGCCCGCCTGATGCCGGACGCGCTCCTCGAGCTGGACGGCGTCGACGTCCACTACGGCGCCATCCACGCGCTCCGGGGCATCTCCTTCCGTGTCGGGCAGGGCGAGATCGTCACCCTGATCGGCGCGAACGGGGCCGGCAAGACCACCACGCTCCGCGCGGTCAGCGGAATGCTCCGCCCGACCGCCGGGCGGATCCGGTACGAGGGAGGCGAGATCTCCGGGCTCAAGCCCCACCGGCTCGTCGCGCGCGGCCTCTGCCACGCTCCCGAGGGCCGAGGCATCTTCCCCAACCTCACCGTGAGGGAGAACCTGCAGCTCGGCGCGTTCCTGCGCCGCGACGGCGCCGGGATCGCGCAGGACATGGAGCGCGGCTTCACCCTCTTCCCCAGGTTGAAGGAGCGCGCGCTGCAGATGGCGGGCACGCTCTCCGGCGGCGAGCAGCAGATGCTGGCGATCGCCCGCGCGCTGATGGCGCGCCCCCGCCTGCTGCTGCTCGACGAGCCGTCGCTCGGCCTCGCGCCGACGCTGGTGGAGACGATCTTCTCGATCGTCCAGGAGATCAACAAGGCCGGCGTCACCATCCTGCTGGTGGAGCAGAACGCGCACCTGGCGTTGGGCATCGCCAACCACGGCTACGTGCTGGAGACCGGCACGGTGGTGCAGTCGGGGACCGGGCAGGAACTGCTCCGTTCGCCCGAGGTCCGCAAGGCCTACCTGGGCGAGTGAGCTCGGACCAGCCAGATCGGCGCGGGGTCGGGGCGGCTGTCCCGCAGCGCCGCGGTAGTCCGCGCGCTGCCTTGGGACTAGACTGCGCCGCCATGTGGCCGGTGACCATAGGCGACGTCCTCGAAGCGCGGGAGCGGATCCGGGACCGGCTGCCGCCGACTCCGCTGCGCCGGTACGCGCCGCTCGAGGAGGCCGTCGGCTACGGGATCCGCGTCTTCGTCAAGCACGAGAACCACCAACCCACGCAGGCGTTCAAGGTGCGCAACACGCTCGCGGCGCTCACGGCGTTGAGCGCCGAGGAGAAGAAGCGCGGAGTGGTGGGCGCGACGCGCGGCAACCACGGCCAGGGGCTCGCCTGGGCCGGGCAACTGCTCGGCGTTCCCGTCGTCCTCTGCGTCCCGCGGGGGAACAACCCCGAGAAGAACGCCGCGATGCGCGGATTCGGGGCGGAGCTGATCGAGGAGGGCGACGACTACGACGCCGCGGCGCAGGTGGCGGACCGCCTGGTGCGCGAGCGCGGGATGACGCTCGTGCACTCGACGAACCACCGCCAGGTGATCGCCGGCGCGGCCACGATGACTTTGGAGGTCTTCGAGCAGGAGCCGGCGCTCGATGCGATGGTGCTCGCCGTCGGCGGAGGGTCGCAGGCCGTCGGGGCGCTCACCGTCGCGCGCGCCCTGCGCCCGGAGCTGGCGGTGTTCGGGGTCCAGGCCGAGCGCGCCGCCGCGATCCATGACTCGTGGCACAAGGGCCGCCCGCTGAGCGGCTATTCCGCGCACACGTTCGCCGACGGCGTCGCGACGCGCAACGTGTACGACCTGACGTTTCCGGCATTGCGAGAAGGCCTCGCCGGGTTCGTCAAGGTCGGCGAGGCGGCGATCGCGGACGCCGTGCGCGTGCTCCTGCGCACCACCCACAACCTCGCGGAGGGAGCGGGCGCGATGGGGCTCGCCGGCCTGCTGGCCCTGCGCGAGACGCTGGCCGGGAAGAGCGTCGGCATCTGCATCTCCGGCGGCAACATCGATCAGGAGACCTTGCGCCGGGTCGTCTGCCGGGAAATCTGAGTGGAATATCGCGCCCGCGGACCCGTAATGAGGGCGTGGACATGACCCTCCTCCAATCGGTGCCGCCTGGCCCGGTCACCTCTCGCCCGCGCCGGGGCGCCGGCCTCGTGCGCTGGGCGCTGCAGCGGGTGCGGGGATATTCGCGCGGCGTGCAGGCTCCGCCTGCCGGGGAGACCGAACAGGCGCTGTACGGGTTCGCACAGCCGATCCTCGGCGTGCGCGTCCTCCTGAACGACCCGGAGCTGCTCAAGGAGGCGCTCTATCCCGCAGGTCTGCTCGCGGCCGCGTGCGCGGTCTATGCCACCCTGGGGAGCGACACGTACGGCGGGCTCACCTGGTTCAAGCATTTCTACAAGGCCTTCGCCGCGCTCGCGCCGCTGCCGTCCTTCTTCTTCGCGAACCACTACGCGCGGCTCGCGGCGATGATCCGCTGGCGGATGGGCTTCGGCGCGTGCGGGCCGCGCGAGATGCCCTGGCGGCTGCTCGCGCTGCGCATGCTCCGCCAGGCGCTCATCGTGGCCATCGGCGTCGCCCCGCTGCTCCTCCTCACCCGGCTCCTGCCGGGGATCGGGGACGTCCTCTCCGGGCTCGTGCTCGGCATCTGGACCTTGCACTGGGTCGTCGCGGACGCGTTCGACGACGCGCAGGTCTGCCTGCCCGGCGAGACGCTGAAGCAATCACTGCAGCGCGATCGGGACGCGCAGCAGCCCTGGTTCGTCCGCTGGCTGAACCGCGCCGCGTCGCACCTGCCGCGCATCTTCGGCGGTCCGCTGCGGCTCTTCGCCCGGATCTGCGACCGCCTCGCCCTCGACTCCCGCGGCGAGATCTTCACCATGGAATCGAACCGCTCCCTCTCCATCGGCTTCGGCCTCTCCACCGCCGCCCTTCTCGCAACCCCCGTCCTCAACCTCCTCTTCCGCCCGATCATCATCGCCGGCTCCTCCCACCTCCTCGGCCAGCTGGAGAAGGACGAGCACCACCGCCGCTAATTAGACTCGATGAAGTGGCTGGCTCCTCCACGTTGAACGAGCGACCGGTTTACGGTCGCTGTTTACGAGCCGCGCTCAAGGCGCAAACGGAAGGAAC
>DASREU010000296.1:0-9362 GCA_035651935.1 Myxococcales bacterium
TGGAACTGGTGCTGGCGGATGATCCCCCTCGTATCCTTGCCGTAGCTGCCCGCCTCGCTGCGAAAGCACGGCGAGAACGCGCAATACTTGAGGGGAAGCTGCGCGCCCTCGAGGATCTCGTCGCGGTGGTAGTTCGTCACCGGCACCTCCGCGGTGGAGATCAGGTAGTAGCCCGCGGTGGTCTTGAAGAGATCCTCCTCGAACTTGGGGAGCTGCCCGGTGCCGCGCATCGAGTCCGCGTTCACCAGGTACGGCGGGAGCAGCTCGAGATACCCGCGCTCCCGCGCGGAATCGAGGAAGAACTGCACCAGCGCCAGCTCCAGCCGCGCAAGCCCCCCGCGGTAGAAGACGAAGCGCGCGCCCGCCACCTTCGCGGCGCGCGCGAAGTCGAGCATGCCCAGCTTCTCTCCGATCTCGGTGTGCTCTTTCGGCGAGGCGACCTGCGGCTTCTCGCCCCAGGCGCGCACCACCTGGTTGTCGTTCTCGGATGTTCCTTGCGGAACCGTCTCGTGCGGCAGATTCGGAACCGCGAGCAACGCCGCCTCGATCCGCTCCTCCACCTCTTTCAGCCGGCCCTCCTTGTCCTTCACCTCGTCGGAGAGCGACTTCAGCCGCGCGCGCAGCTGGGCCTGCTCCTCCCCCTTGAGCGTCCGCATCTGCTCGGAGGCCTTGCGCTGCTCGGCCCGCTGCAGCTCGCTGGACTGGATCAGCTGGCGCCGCTCCGCCGCCAGGGCCTCGATGGGGACCAGCGCTTGTGCCGCGCCCGCGCCGCGGGTCGCCAGCCGGCGCCGCGCCTCGTCCAGATTCGCCACCACCCACTTCAGATCGAGCATGGCCCGTGGAAGTAGCCCTCGCTTTTTTCTCCGTCAATCGCTAAGGGTGGCCCCGTCGGATGGGCGACCTGGGCGACGCCGAGCTGCTCGATGCGTTCCGCGCGGGCGACGCGAAGGCTTTCGAGGCGCTGGTGCGAAGGTACCAGCGGCCGGTCCTCGCCATCGCCCGCCGCTTTGCGCGCGACGAAGACGACGCCGAGGACCTCGCGCAGCGTGCGTTCATCAACGCCAGCCAGCGCGCCGGGGGCTGGCGCGGCGGGTCGTTCAAGTCCTGGCTCTTCCGCATCGTGGTGAACCTGGCGAAGAACCACCTGCGCGACGTCTCGCGATTCGATCGCTCCGAGGAGGCGCAGGAACATGAGGGCGAAGCCGCGGGCCCGGGCGTCGAGGAGAGGATGATGCGGGCCGAGCAGCAACAGGCTTTGCGCGCCGCGGTGGCGCGGCTCCCGCGCCGCCAGCGCGAGGTGCTGCTGCTCCGGATCGACGGCGACCTGCCCTTTGCCGAGATCGCCCGGACGCTGGAGATCACGGAGGTGAACGCCAAGGTCAACTTCCACCATGCGGTGCAGAAGCTGAAGACGCTGCTTCAGCCTTGAGCGATCGACAGCAACTCGTCCGCGGAGAATGCGTACGCGGCGGTGCAGAAGTCGCAGGTGAGGCTCGCCCCGCCGTCGTGCGCCGCCATGTCGCGCAGCTCCGCGGCGCCGAGCGACCGCAAGGCGTGCTCCACGCGCTCCCGCGAGCAACGGCAGGCGAATCGCGGGTGCAGCTCCGTCACCGGGCGGAGCGCTCCCAATCCGAACGCCGAAGAGAGCGCATGGGCGATCCCGGGCGCCTCGCCGGTCCGCAACAGCGCCGCTGCCAGCCCGCCCTGGCGCAGTGGCTTTCCCAGCGCCCGCGCCCGTTCGCTTTCCGCCGGATCGAGGGGCGAGACCAGCACGCCGGCGACTGCGGCGATCGCCTCCGCGCGCGAGACGAGCGCCTCCACCGCCATCTCGCCTCCGGCTTCGCGCTCTCCGCGCAGGTGCAGGGTCAGCGCCGCCGCGAGGTCCGCGCCCGCGAACGGGAACGCCGCGCGGTGCGCCGGCTGCCCGCCGCCGGGCGCCCGCAGGATGGAGAGGTTCCCTGCGCGTTCATCATGGGGCGAGGCGAGGAGCGGCCGGGGATCGAAGCGCGTCCGCTCGTCGCTGCGCGGCCTGCCCTCCAGCGTGTTCACCCGCACCAGGCCGCGGACGGCGCCGCTCTCGTCGGCATCCACCAGGAGCCCGCGGACCGGACCGTTGCACTCCAGCTGCACGTCGACCCGCGACCCGTGGTGCGCTGCGAGCAGGAGCGCCGCGGTGAGGGCCTCGGCGAGCACTCCGGCGCTGCCGGGAGCGAGGGCGTGCCGGGCGCTCGCGTCGAGCGAGAGATCGCGCGCCGTACAGACCAGGAGGCGCAATCCCGCCGCCGGCGCGTCGAGGCCGAGGAGAGAATCGGGCACCGGGGAAATGTAGCTGGTACTCTCGGCGCGTGCGCAAGATCGCGCTGCCGCTCGCCTGCGCGCTCGCGCTCGCCGGCCCCTTCTGCTTCGCGCCGGTGAGCGACAGCGACTCGGGCTGGCACGTGGCCATCGGCCGCCTGGTCCTCGGCGGTGCTTTCCCACGCACGAATGCGCTCTCCTGGAAATGGGGTGACCACCCCTGGTACGCCACCTCCTGGCTGTTCGACACTCTCTGTGCGCTGCCCGGGACGGCGTTCGGCCTCCAGATCATCACCTTCGTCTTCCTCGCGCTCACCCTGTTCGCGCTCTGCTTCGCCTGCCCGACGCCCTGGATCGTCCCCGCCGTCGCGCTCCTTCTGGTCCCGCGCCTCGTCCCTCGACCGCACCTGGCGAGCTGGGCGGTGCTCGCGGCCGTGCTGGCGATCGCGCCGCGCAGCACCCGGGGCCGGGCGATCTGCGTCGCGCTCGTCGCGGTCGGCGGGAACCTGCACTCGGGCGCCGCCTTCGCCGCGTTCGTCCTCGCGCTCTTCTGCATCGAGGGGTGGCGGCGGTCACGCCGGCCTCTCGAGCTCTGGCTCGCGTTCGGCGCGGTAGCGGCGCTGCTGTTCAACCCGGGCGTGCTGTTCAACACGCGATATCTGCTGGAGCACCTCCTCCACGTCGACGACGTGGTGCAGCTCCGGGAATTCGAGCCGCCTTCGTTCTTCGCCCGGCCGGCGTTCTACCTTCTCCTCCCGGCGACGCTGCTCTTCGCGGTTCACCGCCGGCGCGAGCATCCGGCGCTGCTGATTTCGACGGTGGTGTTCGCGGCGCTCGGGCTGCGCGCCCTGCGCATGGTCTCCGAGGCGCAGATCGTCTGGGCGCCCACGCTGGCCTGGGGACTTCTGCGGGCGCCGCGCCGGCTGCTCGCGCCCGCGGGGATCGCCCTCGCCCTGGCCGCGGCGTTCTCGCTGCGGATCGATCGGGCCGCGCTGGCGCTGCGCATCTCGCCTTCCTGGAACGGATCGCTGTTGCCGGTCCGCGCGGCGACATTCCTCGACGAGCACCACATCGCGGGTCCGGGGTTCAACGCCTTTCGCGACGGCGGTTATCTCGAGGCCGCCAGGCCGGGCGTGCCTGCGTTCATCGACGGGCGGGTCCAGGCCATCCCGGACCAGGCCTGGCACGAGCTGCAGGATGCGGAACAGGCCCCCGCGACCTTCCAGACCTATCTCGAGAGCTCCGGCTGCGAATGGGCGATCGCCACGCGCGTCCGCGAGCGCCTCGGCGGGTTCCGCCTGCTGAACGGCCCCCGGTGGGCGCTGATCTACTGGGACGAGGTCAGCGAGGTGTTCGTGCGCCGCGACGTCGCGCGGTTCGCGGCGCTGCGCGACGCGCTCGAGTACCGGCGCTTCCGCCCGTACGGCAGCATCGTCGCTTCGGTGGAGAAGCTGGATCGCGACGGACTGCTCGAGCTGCTGCAGGAGATCGCCCGGTTCGAACGCACCTCTCCGGACGATCCCTTCGCACTGCTCGACCGGTGCGCCGCGCTGACGCGGCTCGGGGCGCCGGAGCGGGCGAAGGCCTGCGCCGAAGCGGAGGAGCGCGCGCCGCCGCCGATCGCCGGGCTGATCGGAAAGGCGCGCGCGCTTCAGGCCGCGCCCTGAGATCCCTCCGACACGGCGTGCACCTTCGGCGCGATCTCTCCCAGGACGCTCCGGATCGTCTCCCGGAGGGTGTGCGCCGGCCGGAACCCGAGCTCGCGCTCGGCGCGCGTGCCGTCCACGGTGCAGAGGAACTTCAGGTGGTCCAGCTCCGCCGAGGGGAACCCTGCGAGCCGGTACTGGAAGAGCTTGCCGAGGAGCGGGCGCGCGATCACGTGCGGCACCGGGATGGGCGCGCGACCGAGCTCGCGCAACACCGCCGAGAGCGGCAGCTCGCCGGGCCCGCAGACGTTGAAGATCCCCCGGATCCCGGGGCGCAGGGCGAGCGCGAGAGCGCGCGCGACGTCCTCCTCGTGGATCAGCTGCACCATCGGATCGAAGCCCGCCATCATCCAGGGCCGCGGCAGGCGCAGGTAGGTCGCCGCCGCGTTCTTCACCGTCGGCCCCACGATGTGCACCGGGCGGAGGATCGTCGTCTCCACCTCGGGGTGCTTCCAGATGTACTGCTGCGCGTACATGTCCACTTCCACCAGGTCGCGGATCTCCGGGAAGCGCTGCGATCCGAGCAGCGGCGACTCCTCGGTGAGGAAGTTGTCGTTGCCCGGCTGCGGCCCGTAGACGAACGCGGAGCTGAGCACCACCACCTTGCGCACGCCGTACTTCGCGGCGTGGGAGAGGACGGCCTTGGTGCCGAGCACGTTGAAGCTGTGGTGCTCGTGCTGGGGAAGACGGGGGTCGCGCACGATCGCCATGTGGATGATCGCGTGCACGTCGCCGCGGCGGAACAGCTCCTCGACCTTGCGCTTGCGGATGTCGAGGTGGTGCACCTCGAGGTCCTTGGGCGCGCCGGGGAAGGGACGCCGGTCGACCCCGATCACCCGATCGGTCTTGTGCAGGAGACGCGCGAGCGCGCGCCCCAGGTTGCCGCTGATTCCTGTGACGAGCACCGCGTCGCGCGCCATGCGCGGCACACTAACAGATGCGGGTCAGCGCGGGATCGCGAGCACCACGGCGGTGGTGTTGTGCCAGGACTCGATGCGGCCGCTGTAGCTGGCGATCTCCCCATAGGTAAGGAAGCCGGCGACCGGCACCTCGCCCATCACCTGGCGGACGGCATCGATCTCGCGCTGGAAGCCGTCCTTGAGGATCAGGCCCCGGCAGACGCAGTCGAAGACGAGGACGCCCGCGGGCGGCTGTCCCTGCAGGTGCTTCAGGGCCTCCTCTGCCGCCTCCCGGGCCGCCACCACCATCGCGTCGGGGCGCCCGTCGAGAATGGCGACGTGCGCGCCCTGCGGGACCTCGGCGGCGCAAGTGAGGGACCCGTCGTCCCCGACCGAGAGCGGAGCGCGCGCCCGCGTCACCTTACCCGCGACGATGATCCCCAGCTCGTTGGCGATCAGGTACTCGCCCGCGTTCGCTGCCGAGAGCGTGATCCCGCGTTCCCGGGCGTGGCCCTGGTAGACGGCGAACGCCGGGCGGCCGTCGATCTCCTGGACGACGTTGCCCTTCGCGCGGGTGACCCGCATCTTCGCGGTCGTCGCCTCGAGACCGTGCCCGATGCCGATTCCCCACGGGGTGCGGGTGAAGACGTGGAGCGCCGCGGCCATGTCGGTGCCCGCGCGTTCCGGTTCGCCGACCTCGGTGGCGACGAACTTCCCTTCGTCGCCGGCGGCGCCGCCGACCACCTGGTGCAGGGCCTGGGTGTTTTCCACCATCGAGTTCACGAACCGCTCGCCCGCACCGCTCAGACCGTCGACGAGCGTCAGCGTGGTGGAGCAGACGTAGCCCTTCTGCCGCGCGGCCGAGGCGGCAGGGTGGAACCCTTCGCACAGCGCCTTCGCGACGGACGCCGGCGAGGCGCCGACGCCGCGCGCAGTGTGCGCGAGGATCGGCGAATCGGTTGCGACGAGCAGCACCGCCACCCCGCCGTGAATCAGCCCGCGCTGGTTGAACTCGCCGGCGGTGGTGCATCCCATCAGCCGGGCGCCCTTCGCGAGGCCGGCCGCGGTGCGCAGGCATTCGCTGAGCGAGAGCGCTGGAGAGCTGAAGACGAAACCGAACGACGGCTTGCTTCCCGCGAGGCCTTCGAGCGCCATGCGAGTCGCTTCGGTGGACGCGGCCTTCGCATCAGGGCCGACGGCGCGGCCCGAACCAACCCTGTTCGTCATTTTGATCCCCCCTGGTACGCTTCGCAGCGGAGCACGCTGCGCCGAGGCGCGTCGAGGAGCCGCGCGTGGTCGGAGGTGGACGGATCAGCGGAAGATGGAGGCGCGCGACGCCAGGCCGCGCTCCAGCAGCGACTCGATGGCGTGCTTCACTTCCGAGACCTTCCGGTCCAGCTCCACGTCGTCGTCTTCGGCGCTGCCCGCGAACCTCAGGGGCGCGCCGAACCAGAGGTGGTACTTCACCGGGAGCGGCAGCGGCAAGAGCGTGGGCGTGACCGGAAGCGAGGGAAACCCGATCACCTTGGCGACGGACTTGAAGTCGAAGAAGGCCGGCGCCTGCTCCTCGGCGCCCACCACCGCCACCGGCACGATCGGCGTGGAGGTCTCCAGCGCGATGCGCATGAACCCGCTGCCGAACTCCTGCAGGCGGTAGCGCTTGTCGTACGTCTTGTTCAGGCCGCGCGTTCCCTCCGGGAACACCATGATCGTCTCGCCGGCCGCGAGCAGCCGGCGGCAATTCTCCGGCGTTCCCACCACCTGCCCGATGCGCGCGAAGAAGGGCGCGACGAAAGGCAACGTCGGCGCCCACTTCTCCACCATCGCCCGCACCACGCGCGGCGGCTCGCCCTCGAGCAGGAGCGCCATGCCGATCATCGCTCCGTCCAGCGGAAGCTGTCCGGAGTGATTCGACACCAGCATCACCCGGCCGGCCGGGACCTGCTCGATGCCGTGCGTCTGGACCCGGAAGTAGGTGCGGTACAGCCAGAGCGCCGGGGCGATCGCAGCCTTGGTGAAGTCCAGCTCCAGGCCGAAGGGATCGACGCCATATTCGTTCTGCGGCGCGACCAGCCGTGCCAGCCGGCCCTCCAGATCGGGGCCGCCCTGCGACATCGTCCACTTCTCCATCGCGCCGCGCAGCCGGCCGAAGAGACCGCGGGGCCGGTCGGGATCGGTGCGGACGAGGGCGGTGGACATGCACGGGCTCTAACGCCGCGGAGCGGTCAGGGCAAGAGGCGGATGGCCGCGTCCTGAAGCGTGCAGTGATTTCCCGGGAGCCGCTCGAGCAGTCCCCGCAGCCGCCGCAGCTTCTGCGCCGCGGGCGTGCGCATGCCCGGTTGCGCGCGGGCGATCTCCCGCGGCACGTCGGTATAGTCGAGGGCATCGATCCCGTGCAGCTCGAGGTTGAAATGACCGCCCGCGAAGGCCGCTCGCGCCAACGCCGGAAACGGCAGCACGGTCGTGCCGATCACGGGCGCGCGCAGTCCGGGAAGCGTCGCGATCGGCAGCTCGCGGACGCCGCGCCGCCGGTGGGCGCGCCGCCGCGCAAACAGCTGGCGCACCCCTCCCAGGATGCTCAGGCTGGTGCGCCCGCGCAGGGCGTACAGTCCGATGGCGACCGCTTTGGCCGCGTAATAGGGAGCGCTCGGCAACAGAGAAGAGTCGTACACGTACCCGCGCTCGCGGACGGCGTCGAGCAGCGCCGCGGAGAGCGTGTAGCCCGGAGCGCGAAAGCCGCGCGGCCGCTGCCCCGACGCGTCCTCGATGGCCCGCTCGGCCAGCGCGAGGTCCTGTGCGATCTCCTCGCGCGTCCTGCGCGAGAGCGCATAGTCGTGCGCGTACGAATGCGAGGCGATCTCGTGCCCCTCGGCCGCGGCGTTCCGCAGCGGCGAGGGGGCGAGTCCCGCCTCCCGGCCGATGACGAAGAACGTGGCGCGCACGCCGGCCGACGAGAAGAGCTCGCAGAAGCGCTGCAGCGCCACTTCCGGGACGGCGCGCAAGGCGCGATCGTCGAGCGACGGCGAGAGCCCGTGGATGGCCGCGTAGCAGCCCAGCCCGTCGAGGTCGACGGAGACGGACCAGATCACCGGTTCCGCCGCAGCTCCTCTTGCATGTAGAAGATGTCGTCCTGGACGGTGCCGATGTCGCCCGCATCGGGGCGCAGCTCCAGGTACTTCCGGAACTCGGCGATCGCATCCTTCCGCCGATCGTCGTCCTTGAACATGTAGCCCAGCTCGTGGTGCGCCAGCGCGTCGCCCGGATCGACGTGCGTCGCCTTCTGCAGCGCGCCCACCGCCTTCGCGCGGCAGCCGCTGCAGTCCTTGTCCTTGAAGGCGATCCCCAGCTTGGTCCACACCCCGGGGAGATTCGGATTCTGTGCCAGCGCCTTCTGGAAGCTGGCGATGGCCCCGTTCAGGTCCCCGGACTGCTGCTCGGCGTCGCCCACCAGCGCCCAGATGCGCGCGCGTTTCGGATCCAGCTCGGCCGCTTTGGTGAACGAATCGACCGCCTCGCTGAACCGGTTTTCCACCATCAAGTTCATGCCGAGGTGCTCGTATGCGTCGGGGTTCTTGTCGTTGCGCTTGATCGCCCGGGAGTAGCTGTCGATCGCGTCGCGGACCTGCTGCACCTTCTCGTAGATCAGACCGAGGTGGTAGAGGAACTCGGGATTCTCCGGGTCGATCTCCACGGCGCGCTTCATCAGATCGACGGGCTCGGTCATGTTCTTGCCCGCCGACAGCGCCCGGGCGAGGAAGTACAGCGCCTCGGCCTGGCGATCGTTGAGCAGGACCGCCTGCCGGAGCTGCTGCTCCGCCTCCGCCAGCTCTCCGCGCTCGACCAGGATTCCACCGAGGCGGGCGCGGTACCGCGGATCCTTGCCGTCGATCTTCACCGCCTTGCGGAACGACTCCAGCGCGCGGTCCGACTGGCCCATGCGGCGCAGCAGCGAGCCGTATTCGTAGTAGAGCGAGGCGTCGGAATCGAGCTGCGCGAGCGCGATCTCCATCTCCTTGCGCGCGGCGGGAAGATCCCCTTGCGCTGCCAGCGCCTTGCCCATTCCGGAGTGCGCGACCGGGTCGTCGGGGTCCTTCTGCAGCGCCCGCGCGAAGGCCTCCCGGGCCTTCTCCTTCTCGCCGAGCGCCAGCGCCAGATCGCCGATCGCCTCGTCCTCGAGCGGGGTGAGCCCGGCGGCCGGCACCTTCAGCGCCGCTTCGAACCGATCCTGCGCCATGGGCTTGTTGTTGCGCGAGATCCACACCATGCCCTGCGCCGCGAGCGCCTCCACCAGGTCCTTGTTGACGGTGAGCGCCTCGGTGTACTTGCGGTTCGCCTCTTCGGCCTTGCCGATCGCGTCGGCGACGCGCCCTTGCAGATAGAGATACCGCGCGTTCTTCGCTTCCTTCTTCACCGCCTCGTTGATCGCCTTGTCGGCCTCGAGCAGCCGGTTCAGCCCGAGATA
>DASREU010000297.1:0-47338 GCA_035651935.1 Myxococcales bacterium
CGGGATGAACTCGAGCGCATGCCCGAGCTGCACGAGTGGTAGGGCTACCCGGCGGCGCTCGGGGCCATGGCCCTGACTGCCGGAGGCTTCCTCTTCTGGTTCAACCGCCGCGGGTGGATGGACTGAGATCAGTTCGTGTTCGGCCGCACCTCGACGCAGGCGCCGGCCTCACAGACGCGGGCGCCCTTGCAGTCCGTGTCCTTCGAGCACCCGGCAGGCGCATTCGTCATCCCCATCTTGCACTCCCGCACTCCCTCGCGCCCCCGGTCCTCGCTCACCAGCTGCAGCGCACTCCGCGCCGACCAGAGCCCGATCTTCACTTCCTGCCAGACGAAGTAGCTCTCGCCCGCGCGCGCGTCGATGATGGCGGTGGAATCGTTTTCCGCCTTCGAGACCACGGTGTGCGTTCCCGCCGGGATCGGCGTGTACAGATACGTCTTCGCCGCGGTGTCCCCGAGCGCGGCGCCGTCCAGGTTGACGCTCATCCGCACCGCTCCGCCGAGGCTCTCGTTCCGGAACACGTAGAGGTTCGCGTGCCCCGGCGGTGGCGCCTGGAACTGCTTCGCCTGGGCATCGGCCTCGGGCGGCGCGAGCGGCACCGAGGCGCAGGCGGAGGCAAGAACGGCAAGAGGCAGGATGACGAAGAGGCGGTTGCCGGCCATGAGAAACCCTCCCGCCCGGACGATATACCGGAGCGCGCCGAGGCACGAAATTGACCCCTGGAAAGTCTGTTGGGTATCGTCACGGCGGCTTCGAGATCGGGGGGGATCAGGTGGTTACCGGAACCCGTGCATTCCCGGCAGCGGCAATCTCTGTCCTGATCAGCGGCTGCTCCTGGGCGTTCATGACCAAGCCTCCGGAGACCGTGGCGACGCCCGCGTATCCGATCGACTGCACCACCAGCCGCGCGGCGCCCATCCTCGATACGATCTGCGTCGGCTATTTCATCGCGAACGGCATCTATCTCGCCTCGCTCGAGGACTGCTCGTCGGCCGGATTCGGGCAGAGCTGCGTGAACAGCAGCACGAAGGCCGGAGGGCTCCTGGTCTCGGCCGGGTTGGGCCTGCTCTGTGGCTTCTCCGCCGCATCCGGGTACGTGTACGCCGCACGATGCGAGCAGAAGAAGGATCTCAACGCGCTGTGCATCAGCGGCGACCAGGAGAGCTGCCGGCGTCTGCGGCCCGGCTGGGTGCCGCAACCGGCCGGCGGCTCTTCTCCGCGGATGGCCCCGGACGTCGGCGGCTGCACCAAGGATACGGACTGCAAGGGCGATCGCATCTGCGTCTCCGCCGTCTGCGTCTCGCCGAACGAGCTGCCGCCTCCGGCGCCGTCGAAGCCACCTCCACCGCTCGCGCCCGCGCGGAACGCTCCGCAGTGCGAGCGGGACGCCGATTGCGCGGAAGGGATCTGCTACGACGGGGTCTGCCGCAGATAGCGCGCCGGCGCCGCCTTCGGACCTCAGCCGCCCTGGCGGGCTTCGGACGCGGGCGGCCGCTTCGAGAGAAACGGCGTGTCGAAGTTGTAGATGTTCTCGATGCTGACGTTGCGGAACCGCTCGTGCTGCAGCGACATCCGCTCCAGCTCCCAGACCAGCGCGCGCACGTCCACCTCGCCGGCCCGCTTGCGGCGCTTGATCTCGCGGCGGATGACGGGAAAGATCTCGCGCGGGTGGTAGGTGAAGCTGGTGGAGAAATGGTACGTCCGCTCCACCGGGATCAGCCGCGCCTCGAAGAGGTCGCCGATCTCCAGGCCGTGCATCTGCCGGCGCTCGGTGACGTCGAAGTCGTCGCCGGTGATCGCGTCGCGGACGCGCACCTGCCCTTTTCCGGGGCGCGAGAAGAAGCCGCGCGTCGCGCGGTACTCATACAGGCTGAGCCGCGACTGCGTGCACCCGAGCAGCACGTCCTTCGTCTGGCGGGGAAGCTCGGCGCCCTTCTCCCGAAGGAACCGCTCGACCGCGGTGGAGCCGTCGGGCTGCTTCCGGTCGAAGAGGAACCAGTTGAAGAAGGCCTGCATCCGCTGCTCGTAGCAGCGGTCGTCCTCGTGCACCTCGCCGCCGGTCCGCCCGAAGTACTCCTCGCGGGCGCGGACCAGGTCGGCGGGATCGCGCCCGAAGTGCTGCAGCAGCATGTCGACGTGAGGCTGGATCATGCGCCGCCTTCGATCATCTGCACGAACCGGCGGAACAGGTAGCGGCTGTCGTGCGGACCCGGGTTGTCCTCGGGATGGTACTGGACGGCGAACATCTTCAGATCCGGGGCGGCGATGCCCTCGACGGTGTTGTCGTAGAGATTGACGTGCGTCACCTGCACCTTGCCTTCCAGCGACTGCTGGTCCACCGCAAAGCCGTGGTTCTGCGAGGTGAGGTCGATCTTGTCGCCGATCACGTCGCGGACGGGATGGTTGGCGCCGCGATGTCCGAACTTCAGCTTGTAGGTCTTGCCGCCCATCGCCAAAGCGAGGATCTGGTTGCCCAGGCAGATCCCCATCACCGGGACCTTGCCCAGGAGCGCTCTCGCCTGCACGTCCGCGCCGGTGATCGCCGCGGGATCTCCGGGGCCGTTCGAGAGCACCACCCCGTCAGGCTTGCGGGCAAGGATCTCGGCCGCCGGAGTCTTCGAGGGAACCACGGTGACCCCGCAGCCGACGTCCACGAGCTGGCGGAGGATCCCGCGCTTCACGCCGTAGTCGACCACCACCACCTCGTACCGCCGCGGCTGCGGCTCCCGCCCCGCGACGCCCTGCTCCCACCGGTACGGCGCCTTGGTGGACACCCGGGTGGCGAGATCCTGTCCTTCCATGCCGGGCGCCTTGCGGGCGCGTTCCACCAGCGCCGCCGCGGACGCGCCGCTGGAGTCGATGATCCCCTGCTGAGCGCCGGCGCTTCGCAGGACCCGGACCAGCTTGCGGGTATCCACCCCCTCGATCCCGACCACGCCGTATCGCTCGAGGAACTGGGGCAGCGACTGCTGCGAGCGCCAGTTCGACGGCTCCTTGCACACGCGCCGCGCGATGAAGCCCGCCACCTGCGCCGTCTCCGCCTGCTCGTCGCCGGAGTGGATCCCGTAGTTGCCCACTTCGCTGACGGTGAAGGTGACGAGCTGGCCCGCGTACGAGGGATCGGTGAGGATCTCCTGGTACCCGGTATGGCTGGTGTTGAACACCACCTCGCCGACCGTCTCGCCCTCCGCGCCCACCGCGAAGCCTTCGAACACCTCGCCGCAGGCCAGCGCCAGCCTCGCCTTCTTCGCCGTCACTTGCTCTCCTCGTGTACCAGCTTGCCCGCCACGAACGTCTTCACGACCTTCCCGCGCAATGTCCACCCCGTGAACGGAGTATTACGGGATTTGGACCAGGAGCGCAGCGGGTCTACTTTCCATTCGCGTTCCGAGTCGACGACGATCACGTCGGCGATCGCACCGGCGCCGAGCGTTCCGTACGGCAGGCCGAAGCAGCGCGCGGCACCCACCGTGCACCGCTCCAGCGCCCGCGGGAGCGAGAGCTCGCCCGACCGCACCAGCGCGAGGGTCAGCGCCAGCGAAGTCTCGAGGCCGATGATCCCGTTCGCCGCCTGGACGAACTCCACCTGCTTGTCGAGCGCGCCGTGCGGCGCGTGATCGGTGGCGATCGCGTCGATGATCCCTTCCTCGAGCGCCGCGACGACCGCCTGCCGGTCGCTCTCGGCGCGCAGCGGCGGGTTCATCTTGGCGTTGGTGTCGTACGGATCGGCGGCCGGCTGTCCGGCGTGCGCCCGGGGCAGCCCGCCTGCGACCGCTTCCTCGGTGAGCGTGAAGTGGTGCGGAGCCGCTTCGGCGGTGACGTGGACGCCGCGAGCCTTCGCGTCCCGGATGGCGCGGACGCTCCCTTGCGCGCTCACGTGAGCGACGTGCAGGTGGGCGCCGGTCATCTCGGCGAGCAGGAGGTCGCGCTGCACCATCGCCACCTCGGCGGCCGCCGGCACCCCGCTGAGACCGAGGCGCGTCGCGATGGGTCCCTCGTTCATCGCGGCTCCCGCGCTGAGCGTCAGGTCCTCGGCGTGCACCATCACGGGGATGCCGAGGTCGCCCGCGTACTCGAGCGCGCGGCGCATCACGCCCGCCGACATCACCGGCCGCCCGTCGTCCGTGACGCAGACGCATCCCGCTTCCTTCAGCTCCGCCATGTCGGCGAGTTGCTCGCCCAGGGACCCGCGGGTGATCGCGCCCGCCGGCAGCACCCGGGCGAATCCGGCCTCCCGGCCCCGCGCCGCGACGAACCGGGCCAGCGCCGCGGAGTCGCAGACCGGCTTGGTGTTCGGCATGGCGACGAGCGTGGTGACTCCGCCGGCCGCGGCGGCGCGCGCACCGGTGGCGATGGTCTCCTTCCCCTCCTCGCCAGGCTCCCGGAGATGGACGTGGAGGTCGACCAGACCCGGCAGCACCCACCGGCCACGGCAGTCGATCACCTGATGGACCAGCTTTTCCGCGGGCATCGCGGGCTGCTCGCGCACCTCGCGGATGTGGTCGCCGTCGATCAAGACCGTCCGGGTGCCGTCGATCCCGTTCGCCGGATCGATCACCCTGCCGGAATCGAGGAGGATCACTTCGGCACCTCCGCGCGCAGGCAGAGCGCCAGCGCCGCCATCCGCACCGCCACCCCGGAGTCGACCTGGTCCATCACCAGGCTGCGCGGAGAATCGAGCACGTCGCTCGACAGCTCGACGCCCCGGTTCACCGGGCCGGGATGCAGGACCAGGGCCTCCTTCGGCAGCATCGTCAGCGTCTGCGCGTTGAGCCCCCAGGTGCGGGCGTAGTCGCGGGCGCCGGGAAGCCGTGCGTCGGCGATGCGCTCGTTCTGGATCCGCAGCGCCATCACGGCATCGGCGCCGGTGAGCGCCTCGCGCAGCGAGCGGGCCACGGTGCAGCCGAGCCGTTCGATGCCCGCCGGGATCAACGTGGTGGGCCCTCCGACGCGGATCTGGGCGCCGAGCTTGCTCAGGCAATGGATGTTCGAGCGCGCCACCCGGCTGTGGGCGATGTCGCCCACGATGGCCACGGTCTTTCCTTCCAGGGTGCCCCAGCGCTCGCGCAGGCTGAGCGCGTCGAGGAGTCCCTGGGTCGGGTGCTCGTGCGCGCCGTCGCCGGCATTGATCACGCTCGCCCGCACCACCCGGGCCACCAGGCGCGGCGCGCCGGCCGCGGGATGGCGCACCACCAGGGCGTCTGCTCCGATGGCGTCGAGATTGCGGACGGTATCCTCGAGCGACTCGCCCTTGGCGACGCTGGAGACGTCCTTCTGGAAGCTGAGCACGTCGGCCCCGAGCGTCTTCGCCGCCACCTCGAACGAGCTTCGCGTCCGCGTGCTGTTCTCGAAGAACAGGGTGACCACGCTCTTTCCGCGCAGCAGGCCCCGGCGGTCAGCGGGAGTCTCGCCGGCGCGCGCCTTCGCGCGTTCCCGCTTGAACCGGGCGGCGAGCGAGAGCAGCCCCTCGATCTGGCCGCGGGTCAGCGTCTCCAGCTCGAGCAGGTGCCTGGGGAACTCCAGTGCCATCTCAGACCCCATGCAGGAGCCGTCGCGCGAAGTGCGGCGAGAGCCCCGCCTCGAGGATCTTCCTCGCCGTCTTCTCGGCGTTGTAAGCGACGCGGTGGAACTCGACCACTTTCGCCTGGTCATCCCAGATGCCGTACCCGGCGCGCGGATCGTAGTCCCGCGGCTGTCCGCAGCTCCCGATGGAGACGAGGTACCGCTTCGCCTCGTCGATGCGCAGCCGCTCCGTCCAGACGTCCTTGACCGGGGTGCCGAGCACGAACGCTCGCTGCAGGTGGGAGTGGCCGATGAACGTCAGGCGCGCCAGCTTGTCGGCCCGCAACACCAGATCCTCCGCCTGCTCGAGCGCGAACACGTACTCGAACGCCTGGGGATCGCGCGGGGAGGCGTGGCCATAGAACACCTCGCCATCCGGGTGCTGGTAGGGCAATCCGCGCAGCCACTGCATGTTCTCGGCGGAGAGCTGCAGCGCGGTCCAGTCCAGCACCTCGCGCGCGGCCGCGTAGTAGTAGCTGTAGTCCATCCGGCCGGCGACCGCGGCGTCGTGGTTCCCCAGCACCGTGAACTCGCACTTCGAGCGCACCAGGTCACAGGCGGCGTTGGGGTCTGCGCCGTAACCGACGGTATCTCCTAGACAAACGAAGCGGTCGACCTTCTGGCCTTCCGCCGCTGCGATGCATGCCGTCAGCGCCTCCAGGTTGGCGTGGATGTCCGTCAGGATGGCGGTACGCATCGGCGCCGCCCTGAGTACACCGCAAGCCTTTCGACTTCAAGCACGCCTGATCCGCCGTTTTCGGCGCGTCGCCGGGGGCTGCGCACCGCGAGATCCGCGTCGAGGCTCACCCGATATGGTCGGGCAGCTCGTCGAAATGTACGAGCTGGCGGAAGGCGTCGAAGCGAAGTCGGACTTCCGCGAGCGTCAGATCGCGCAGCCGATCGAGGCTGAAGCGCTCGACGGTGAAGGAAGCGACGGTGGACCCCATCACCGTGGCCTGGCAGAGCGCTCCCGCGTCGGTCCGATCCAGGCGATCGAGCAGGCCGAGGAACCCCCCGGCGAAGGTGTCGCCCGCGCCGGTGGGATCGCGCACGTCTGCCAGGGGGAACGCCGGCGCGTAGAAGGAATGCTCGCCGGCGACGAGCAGCGCGCCGTACTCGCCGCGCTTGACCACCACCGCCTTCGCGCCCATCCGCTGCGCGGCATGCGCCGCCTTCATCACGTTGCTCTCCCCCGCGAGCTGGCGCACCTCGCCGTCGTTGACCATCAGCACGTCGACGCGGGGCAAGAGCGCGAGGAGCTGAGCGCGCTTCGACGAGATCCAGTAGTTCATCGTATCGGCGCAGACCAGCCGCGGGCGCTCCACCTGATCGAGCACCCGCATCTGCAGCTCCGGATCGATGTTGCCGAGGAAGATGCGATCCGCCTTGCGCGCGGCAGGGCCGAGCCGCGGCGAGAAATGCTCGAAGACGTTGAGCTGCGTGTCGAGCGTCTCCGCCGCGTTCAGATCGAAGCCGTACCGGCCCTTCCAGCGGAAGGTCTTTCCCGCGACCTTCTCCAGCCCGTCCAGCTCCACGCCGCGCTTGCGCAGGAAGTCGAGCTCGCCGAGCGGGAAATCGTCGCCCACCACCCCGACGACGGAGACCTTGGCGAGCAGGCTCGCCGCTGCCGAGAAGTAGGTCGCGCTCCCGCCGAGCACGTCGTCGCGCTTTCCGAACGGGGTTTCGACCGAGTCGAGGGCGAGGCTGCCGACCACCAGGAGGCTCATGCGTGGAACCTGTCGCCGAGGAGCAACGCGAGGCGTTCGCGCGCCGCAGGGGGAATGCGGGAAGGCGCCGTCATCACCGCGGCGTCCAGAGCATGGCCGCACGCACAGGTGCGCTCGCGGATGCGGTCCAGCGTGAGCGCCGCGTTGCGGATCACCTCGCGCGAGGTGGCGATGTTGCGCTGCATGGTCTCGATCACCTGCGCCACGGTGACGGCGTCGTGGCCGGGATGCCAGCAGTCGTAATCGGTGGCGAGCGCGACGGTCGCGTAGCAGACCTCCGCCTCCCGCGCGAGCCGTGCCTCGGGGAGCGCGGTCATGCCGATCACGTCGACCTTCCAGCTCCGGTACAGCTCGCTTTCGGCGCGGGTGGAGAACTGCGGTCCCTCGATGCAGACGTACGTCCCCCGGGGATGCACCGTCGCACCCGCCGCGGCGCAGGCGGTTTTCAAGTGTCCATGGAGCTGGGGGCACACCGGATCCGAGAAGGCCACGTGGGCGACGACGCCGTCGCCGAAGAACGTCCTCGCGCGCTCCACGGTGCGATCGATGTACTGCGTGGGGAGGACGAGGTGCCCCGGGACGATCTCCTCCTTCATCGATCCGACGGCGGAGACGCTGATCACGCGCGTCACCCCCAGCTGCTTGAGCGCGTGCAGGTTCGCGCGATACGGGACCTCGCTCGGGGAGAAGCGGTGGCCCGCGCCATGGCGGGAGACGAACGCGATCTCCTGGTTGCCGAGGCGGCCGAGGAGGATCGGGTCGCTCGGATCGCCGAACGGCGTCCGCACGGTCTCGCTGCGGAGTCCGCCCAGGCCGGGCAGGTCGTAGAGCCCGGATCCGCCGATGATTCCAAGCACGGCGCGCGGGTGTCGCACGAGCCGCCACGCAGGTCAACGGAGAGATGGCGTCTACGCTGCGTCGACGAAGTCCGGCCGGCCCGGAGCCGCCAGCCGCATCCGGAACAGCGCGCCGCCGCCCGGCGCGTCGTGCACCGAGACGTCGCCGCCGTGCGCGTCCGCCACCAGCTTCACCAGATACAGGCCGAGCCCGATCCCTCGCCGCTGCTTCCCCTGCTGCGCCTCCACCGAGCCGAACCGCTGGAAGATCGTCGCCTTGAGCGCATCGGGGATCCCGGCGCCGCGATCGGAGACCGACAGCTCGACCTCGCCGGCACGGTTGCGCGCAGCCACCACGATCTCGCTGCCCGCCGGGGTGTACTTGAGAGCGTTGGAGAGCAGGTTCTCCACCGAGCGCTGGGTCAGGCGCGCGTCGAGCGGTGCGCTCGCGTCGCCTTCGACCACTGCGCGGACCTGGACCTTCCGCCGCTTCGCCACCGGCTCGAGCGTCGCGATCGCGGCTCCGATGAGCGCCTGGAGATCCGTTTGCGCGCGGCGCGCGGTGACCGCGTTCTCCTCCAGCAGCCGCACCTGCAGCATCTCGTCGAGCGCGGAGCGGAGCGAGCCGGCGCACTGGAGGGCGCGGCGCAGGTCGCCTTCCTGCTGCTCGTGCTTCGGGGTCTCCACCGCCAGCTCCAGCGAGCTGATCACCCCGGAGAGCGGGTTGCGGAGGTCGTGCACGAGCAGCGAGACCAGGTCGTCCTTGAGCGCTTGCAGCCGGCGCAACTCTTCGACCTGCGCGCGGATCAGCGTCTCCTGCTCGCGGATGCGGAGGAAGCTGCGCACCCGGAGCAGCAGCTCCCGGCGATCGACCGGCTTGTGCAGGAAGTCGTCGGCGCCGGCCTCCAGGCCCTTGTTCCGGTGCTCCTGCTCGCCCAGGCCGGTGACGAGCACCACCGGCAGGAAGACGGAGCGCGGCTGCGCCTTGATCAGGCGGCAGGTCTCGAATCCGTCCTGGCCGGGCATCACCACGTCCAGAAGGACGAGATCGATCTTCTCCGTCTGCGCGATCTCCAGCGCAACGCTCCCCGAGTCGGCCTCGACGACCTCGTAGCGGGGCAGGAGCGCTCTCTGGAGCAGCCGGCGATTCGGCGCCTCGTCGTCCACCACCAGGATGCGGGACTTCCTCTCCACCGCTTTCTGCATCACGCTGACTCCCTCTCGCCCGCCGCTGCATCGAGGACCTCGCGCACCTTGCGCGCGAGCGCTTCTCCTGCGAACGGCTTCTGGATGAACTTGACCCCCGGCCGGCGAAGCTCGCCGGCGGGCAGCATGTCGTGGACGTATCCGGACATGAAGAGGATGGGGATGTGGTTGCCCGCCTCGCGCAGCCGCTGGGCCATCTCCGGACCGGTGAGCGTGGGCGTGATCACGTCGGTGACGATCAGATCGATGCATCCGCCGGCGCCGCCGTTGCACACCGCGAGGCCCTCGGCCCCGTCGCGCGCCACCAGCACCGAGTAGCCGCGCGCGGTGAGCACGCGCTCGACCACCAGACGCAGGCTCTCCTCGTCTTCGACCACCAGCACGGTCTCGCCGCCGCCCGGGGCGCACGCAGGTTCCGGCGCCGGGGCCGCATCGACGGGACGATCCGCGCGCGGCAGGTAGATCTTGAACGTGGTGCCCCGCCCGGGCTCGCTGTAGAGCCAGATGAATCCATCGCTCTGCTTGACGATGCCGTAGCAGGTGGAGAGCCCGAGCCCGGTGCCGTGCTCCTTGGTGGTGAAGAAGGGCTCGAACGCGCGCCGGCGCGTCTCCGCGTCCATGCCGCAGCCGTCGTCGCTCACCGAAACGGTGACGTACTTGCCGGGCTTCGCGGGTGCGTGCAACGCGGCGCAGGCGGCGTCCATCTCCAGGTTCCCGGTCTCGATCCGCAGGCTGCCGCCGCGCGGCATGGCGTCGCGCGCGTTGACGGCGAGGTTGATCAGGACCTGCTCGAGCTGGCTGGGGTCGGCGAACACCCGCCCGGTGTCCTTCGCGAGCGAGGTGGTGAAGACGATGTGCTCGCCGATCACCCGGCGCAGCATCGCCTCCATCCCGGCCACCACCTCCGCGAGCGGGATCACCCGGGGCGCCAGCACCTGCTTGCGGCTGAAGGCGAGCAGCTGCCGGGTGAGCGTGGCCGCGCGATCTCCCGCCTTCTTGATCTGGTCGACGTCGTCGCGGCGAGAGTCGTCCGGGGCCAGCTGCTCGGTGAGCATCTCCGCGTTGGCGATGATCACCCCGAGCAGGTTGTTGAAGTCGTGGGCGATGCCGCCCGTGAGCTGGCCGATCGCCTCCATCTTCTGCACCTGGCGAAGCTCCTCCTCGCTGCGGCGGAGCGCTTCTTCGGTCCGCTTGCGGCGGATCACCGAGGCGACCTGCGCCGCGACGGCGGACATCAGCTTGAGGACGGCGGCATCCTCGGTCCGAGACTCGGAGGCGAAGCACTGCAGGACGGCGACGACTTCGCCTTGCAGGGTGACCGGGAAGGTGAGGCTCGAGCGCAGGCCGAACCGCACCAGCGCGTCCTTGCCGTCGGTCATCCGCCGATCGTTCGCGATGTCCGTGCACCAGTCGGGCAGGCCGGATTGCCAGACGCTGCCGACCAGCCCCTGCCCGCGCTCGCGGCGCGGCGGCACCTCCTTGCGAAAGCGCTCGGTGTCCTCCTCTCCCCGCAGCCAGAAGCAGCGAGGCTCGATGCCGCCGGCGGAATCGGGCAACCAGGCGATGCTGAACTTCCACCCTCCGCTCTCCGAGACACAGGAGAGCAGGATCCGCAGCACCGAGAGCAGATCGTCGGCCTCGCTCGTCGCCAGCGCCACCGAGTGGAGGAGCTGCAGCTCGTGCGCGGCGCGGCTCCGGCCGGTGACGTCGCGGCCGATCGAGATCACCACCTCTTCGCCGTCCAGCTTCAGAAGGCGGTTGTGGAACTCCATCCAGACGCCGGGTCCTTCGGGCCGCGCGATCTTGACCTCGTACGCCTCGGTGGGGCCCGAACCGGCGCAGCTCTTCTGGAACGCCGCCAGGTGTTCCGCGCCGACGTCCGCCGGGTACCACTCCGTGAACCGGTGGCCGATCAGCCGGTCGCGCGGGCGGCCGAACAGATCCACCCCGGTCTGGTTCACCTCGAGGATCGTCCCGTCCGGAGAGAGGATGGTGATCGCGTCGTGCGCGTTCTCCATCAGGGTGCGCCAGCGCCGCTCGGCGGACTCGAGCTGCGCCGCGGCGCGCCCGAGGGCCTCGGCCTGGCCGGCGCTGTCGGCGGCGAGCAGCTCGACCTGCCGCACCAGCCTTTGCTGGTATTGCGGCTCGAGCGAGCGCAGGTCCGAAGGGGCCGGCGGCGCGACCGGCGAGCGCCGGATCGCCTCCAGCACCGCCTCGACCAAGGGGCGGAAATCGTCCGTCCGCGGCAGGAACGCAGCGGCCCCGGAACGCCGTCCCAGCTCCTCGTCCTCGGGTTCCAGATACCGGGAGGTGGTCAAGACCACGGGAACGCGCGAGAGCTGCCGGTCCGCGCGGACCGCCATGCAGAACCGGAAGCCGTCGAGACGCGGCATGAGGACGTCGCTGAGGACGGCCTCGGGCGCGCTCTCGCGCATCCTCGCCAGCGCGTCTTCTCCGTCGACGGCCTCGCGCACCTCGAAGCCGCGGTCCGCGAAGAACTGCGCCGTCCTCGTCCGCTGGGCGCGGTCGTCGTCGACGATCAGCACACTGCGCGAGCGTGCACTCATCCGGGTCCCCCTCAAATGCAGTCAAAATTGCGAAAAGCATGCCGCCCTCCTCCCTGGCGAACGGCGATGTACGCCGACGGCGCCCCCGCTCTCACACGAGAAAACCGGCGTCACGAGACCGGTTTGGGTCCTTGCGCGACCGCCGGCGCAGGAGAGAAAACCCGCGCCTCCACGGCGCGCAGAATCCGCGTGAGGCACCGCAATGGCTGCGCGGTGCGGCCATGCAGGTGTACGCTGCACGTGTGATCCGGGGCCGTTCCGCCGAACGCAGGACCGTCCGCGCATGGCCCCCGTCCCGATCCTGATCGCCGCGCACATCTGCTCGATGCTCGGCTTCGCGACCTTCGCCGCGCTGCTCCCGCAGCTTCGCGATGCCTGGTCGCTCTCGAACGCGGAGGCCGGGATCGTCGGCGGAATGTTCTTCGCCGGGTACATCGCCTCGGTCTCGTACTGGACCGCGCTCACCGACCGCGGCGACGGCCGCAAGGTCTACGCCGCCGGGAGCGCGATCGCCGCGGCCGGGAGCGCGGGCTTCGCCTGGCTCGCGCACGGCCTCGCCAGCGGGATCTTCTTCCAGGCCTTGCTCGGCGTCGGGATCGCGGGGACGTACATGCCGGGTCTGCGCCTGCTCTCCGATCGCGTCTCGCCCGGCAGGCAGAGCCGATCGATCGCCTTCTACACCGCGTCGTTCGGGATCGGCACCGCGCTCTCGCTGGCGCTGGCAGGCGCCGTCGCATCGCGCGCGGGTTGGAAGGCCGCGTTCCTGGTCGCGGCCGCGGGGCCGGTGATCGCCGGGGCGCTCGTCCTCGCCTTCCTCAGGGCGCTCCCGCGGGCCGGCGCGCCGGCGCACCTCCGGGCCCTGGTGCCGTTCGCCTCGTGGGGACCGATCCTGCGGCAGCGCGAGACCGCCGGCTACATCGTGGGATACGCCGTGCACTGCCTCGAGCTGTTCGGCTCGCGCAGCTGGATGGTCGCCTTCCTCACCTTCTCCGCCGGCCTGCACGCGACGGCGTTCCCCTGGAGCGCCCAGACCATCGCGGCCGCGGTGAATCTCATGTCCGTCCCCGCTTCCATCGGCGGCAACGAGATCGCGCTGCGCACCGGCCGCCGCCGCTGGATCCTGCTCGCGATGGCCGCCTCGGGCAGCAGCGGCGTCGTGCTCGGCTTCTCCGCGGGCTGGCACTGGTCGGTGGTGCTGCTCCTGCTCGCCGCCTATTCGATGCTGGTGATGGCAGAGTCGGCCACGCTGACGGCCGGCCTGGTCGCGGCGGCGCCGGCGCCGCTGCGCGGTTCGGCCCTGGGGCTGTATTCGCTGGCCGGTTTCGGCGGCGGGATGCTCGGGCCCATCGTCTTCGGCGCGGCGCTCGACGTCGCAGGCGGAGCGGCGAGCAAGGTCGCCTGGGCCGCGGGCTACGCCGCCATCGGGGCCGGGTGCCTTCTCGCCCCGGCGGTCTCCTGGTGCGTCGAGCGTCAGCGCGCTCGTCCCTGATCTGTCGGCTCCCCCTGCACGGCCAGCTGCCCGCATGCCGCGGCGATGTCCCTGCCGCGGTTCTTGCGGACCATCGCCGTGATCCCGCGCCGCTCCAGCGCCTTGCGGAACGCGGCCACCCTCTCGGCGCCGGGATCTCCGAATCCGAGGCCCGGATTTTCGTTGTAGGGGATCAGGTTCACCTTCACCGGCAGCCCCTGGAGCAGCGCCGAGAGGCGCGCCGCATCCTCGTCCGAGTCGTTCACGCCCCGGAGGAGCACGTACTCGAACGTCACGCGCCGCCCTTGCCGGGAGGGAAAGCTCCGGATCGCGTCGATCAGCGCGGCGATGTTCCACTTCCTGTCGACGGGCATCAGCTTCGCGCGCTGCTCGTCGGTGGTCGCATTCAGCGACACGGCGAGCTTCACCTGCGTGTCCTCTCCGAAGCGGACGATGTTGGGCACGAGCCCGCTGGTGGAGACGGTGATGTGCCGCTGGCTGAAGTTCGCCCCCTCCTCGCTGAGCAGCAACGAGAGCGAGCGGAGCACGGCGTCGTAGTTGTGGAGCGGCTCGCCCATCCCCATGTAGACGAGATTCGTCAGCGGGCGTTCGCCCGGAATGCCGAGGCGGCGCAGGTCCTCGTTGACGCGATACACCTGGTCGCAGATCTCCCCGGCCGTCAGGTTCCGCAAGAGCCCCATCGTCGCGGTCATGCAGAACCCGCAGCCCATCGCGCACCCGACCTGCGTCGACACGCAGAGCGTCCGCCGGACGCGCGCCGGCTCCTCCTCGTCGCTCTCGGGGTCGAAGGCCTGTGCCCCGGCCTCGTCCGGCATGTAGACGCTCTCGATGAACATGCCGTCGCTGGTGCGCAGTCGGTACTTGCGGGTGCCGTCGGCCGACTGCTGGACCGCGTCGATCGCCAGGGTCGGAAGCCGCGTCTCGGCCGCGAGGCGCTCGCGAAAGGCGCGCGGCAGGTTCGTCATCGCGTCCAGCGACGCCGCGCCCTTGCGGTGCAGCCAGTCGAAGAGCTGGCGCGCACGGTACGGCGGCTCGCCGAGCCGGGAGGCGAGGGCGGACAATTCGGAAAGGCTGAGCGAGCGCAGGTCGGGCCGCGCCGCATCGTCCTCGAGCAGGGGCATCGCTCAGTGGACTTTGTCCGGCGGGACCGTCTGCTGCAAGGCCGCTGGCGCTTTCTCCGACCCGGAGTGCTGCGGACCCGTCACCGCCGCGCCCGCCGCGGGCTTGCGAGCGATCTCCACCTTGTGCACCCGCCGATCGTCCGCTGCCTTGACGGTGAAGGTGAGACCGCCCCAGACGACGAGCGACCCCGGCGGCGGCACGCGTCCCGCCGTGGAGGTGAGAAAGCCGCCCAGGGTCTCGTAGTCGCCCCCCTCGGGGAAGTCGATGCCGAGGTAATGCTCGAGGTCGCGGATGGAGACCTGCGCATCCGCCAGCACGACGCCGTCGGAGAGCACCTTGAGGCGCTTCTCCTCGACGTCGCTCTCGTCGTGGATCTCGCCGACGATCTCCTCGACCACGTCCTCGAGGGTGACGATCCCGCTGGTGCCGCCGAACTCGTCCACCACCACCGCGAGGTGCGTCTTGCGCCGTTGCATCTCGGTGAGCAGGCGCGACACCTTCATCACCTCGGGCACGAAGAAGGGCTTGCGCAAGTACTTCACCAGCTGGAACGCGGAAGGCTCGATCCCCTTCTTCACGTCCGCGAGCAGCGTCTTCGCGTGGAGCACGCCCACCACCTCGTCCAGGCTGCCGCGGTAGACGGGGATGCGGGAGAGCTCGCTCTCGGTGACCAGCCGCAGCGCCTCCTCGTACGTCGCGCTGTCCTCGAGCGCGACCACCTGCGTGCGCGGGATCATGATCTCCTTCACCAGCACCTCGGTGAAGGCGAGCACGCTGGAGAGAAGCTCCTCGCGCACCTTGTCGATGGAGCCCTGCCTGGCGCCGAGCTCGATCAGGTATTCCAGCTCCTGCGAGGTCACCGACTCGCCGGCGACGGGGCCGCCGCCCACCACCCGGCTGAGGCCGCGGGGGATCTGGACGAACAACCAGGCCAGCGGGAAGAGGAAGAAATAGACCAGCGCCACCAGCGGCATGATGAACATCGCGTACTTGCTGGCGTGCCGCTTGGCGAACGTCTTGGGCGTGATCTCGCCGAAGACGAGGAGGATCACGGTGGTCACGCCCGTGAGGATGGCGAGCCCATGGCCGAGCCCGGCTTCATCGGCGATCAGCGCGGTCAACGAGCCCAGACCGACGTTCACCAGGGTATTGCCGAGCAGCAGGGCGGAGAGGATCCGGTCCGGATGATTGAGCCACAGCCGGAGGAACGACGCGCCGCGTCCGCCGTTCTCGACGAGCGCGCGCACGCGCGCTTCGCCCAGCGCGGTCAGCGCCGTCTCGGCGCTGGAAAAGAAGGCGGCGCCGAGCAGGCCGGCGCCGAAAGAGATCCACTGCCAGTTGGGGACCAAGGCCGACGATTCTAACCGGGCTGCCCGAAAAGGCGCGAATCTGGCGTTCGCCCGCCTACTTGCAACGGACGGAGAAGCGCGCGACCGTCGACCCGTACTGTTCCGCCGGAATCCACACCTGCGCCCACCCCCGCGTGGTGCCCGAGAGCTCCCACTCGTCGCGCACCCGCCAGGCCTGGCCGCGCCGGGTCGCCGTCACCGTCCGCGGCGCTCCCATCGCGCCGTCGCTCCGCTTCCAGACGAACGTGATCTCGCCGGGTCGCGCGGCGAGGATGGTCCCGGTGAAGACCAGACGGACCGGACATTCGCCTTTGTAGATGGCCTTGCTCGCTTCCGCATGGGCCCAGCGGACGACGCGGGGCGGGGCCGCGCGAATCTTCTTCTTCGCCGAGGCTGCGAAGGCGACGGTGCAGAGCAGCGCGGCGATCGCGATCCGCATGAGGTCCGGCAACTGTACCGGCAGTTCCTGCCGCGGCGAAATTCGCCCGCTATCTTTTCCAGTCGTACTTCACGAGCTCGGTCTGTGCGAAGAAGTAGGCGATTTCCGTCTTCGCATTCTCCGCCGAGTCCGACCCGTGCACGCTGTTCGCCTCGATGCTCTTCGCGAACAGCTTGCGGATGGTTCCGGGCGCGGCGTTCGCGGGGTTCGTCGCCCCCATCACCTCGCGGTTCTTCGCCACCGCGTTCTCGCCTTCCAGCACCTGCACGACCACCGGCCCCGAGGTCATGTACGCCACCAGGCTGGCGAAGAACGGCCGCTCGCGGTGCACGGCGTAGAAGCCCTCCGCCTCTTCGCGGGTCAGGCGGAGCATCTTCATCGCCACGGGCTTCAGGCCCGCCTCTTCGAACTTCGCCAGGATCTTCCCGATCGCGCCGCTCTGCAGCGCATCGGGCTTGAGGATGGACAGTGTGCGCTCGGTCGACATGGTGGGCGCCGCACGTAGCACGCCGGCCGCCGAAGTTCAACGCAAGCGTGTCGCGGCTCAGAAGCGCAGCGGCAACAGCGAGACCAGCATCTTGATGTCCTCGTCGGTGAAGAACACGCCCGCGCCGACGAAGAAATCGCGCCCGCGGATGATGCGGGTCTCGTGCTCCGGATCGACCTTGGGAGGGTTGAGCATGTCGTCGGATCCCACCGTGACCAGGAGGTGGTTGAGGAAGCGCCAGTCGGCGTAGAGCTTCACGCGCGGGCGGTCCTTCAGGGGGTTCGCGAACTCGAACGCGTCGGCCGAGATCGTCAACCCGTCGTTGAGCAGGTGCAGCTTGATGCCGAACCCGCCGGTGTTCTCGAGGATGCCGAAACGGCCGGAGATGGGACCGTACCGCTTGGCGATGTACGCGCTGAACTTGAGCACGCGCTCGGTGGTGATGGTCTCGATGCCCGTCGGGTAGTTCGGGTAGCAGGTGATCGCCCCGCAGTCCGCGTTGTTCACGGTCCGCAGCTGCCGCGTGTACCCGCGCGGATCGTCGACGATCTCCAGGCCGTACCACTTGTCCGGGCGCGGGATGATCCGGATCCCGAAGTAGTTCTTGGTCCACGGGTTGTACGCGGTGTCGTGCGCGAAGTTGACCAGGTTCGGCAGCGTCGGGTCCTTCACGCCGCCCTTGGGCGCGCCGATCATCAGCTCGCTGCGCTCGTTCACCTCGATCCTCAGCTGGTCCGGTGTGCCGAGCAGGTTGGTGAGCTGCGTGGAAGCCTTGTCGAGGTTCCGGGCGAGCTTGTCGTCGTTGACCAGGTGGCCGATGGTCCCCTGCCCCTTGTTGATCTTGTCGGTGATCTCCTGGACGTTGGTCAGCGAAGCGTCGAGCTTGGAGAGGTTCGTCTTCAGGCTCTTCACCGTGTCCCTGAGCTGCCCCTGCTGCTCGTTCGAGCCCACCACCTGCCCGATGGTGCGGAGGATGTCCCGCGCCTCGCGCGTGGCCTCGCGCGTGTTCTGCATGATGGCGACGAAGTCGTCGCTCTCGCTGGAGGAGAGCTTCGCCAGGTCGCCCGAGAAGCGCTGGAAGTTGGCCAGCGTCGCGTCCAGCTTGGCCCCGCTCTGGTTGATGATGCGCTCGATCCCTTCGCTGATGCGCAAGAGCCGCGTCACCAGCGTCCGCATGTTGTCCTCGCCCTCGGCGCCTCCCAGCACCTTGCGCAGGTTGCCGGTGATGTCGGAGATGTCTCCGGCGATCTTGTTCAGCGACTGGAAGACGTCGTTCATCGACGGCTGCCGGACGACGATGCGGATCTCGTCGCCGTCCTCGAGCACGGGCTGGTCCGGCGAGCCGGGCGAGACGTCGAGGAGGAAGTCGCCGAGGATCGACTCGCTTCGCTTGGTGATGCTGGCGTCGCGGTGAAGGACGAACTGCCGGCCGATCCGCAGCCAGACCTTCGCCTTCGAGCGCTGCTGGTCCAGCTCGACCCGATCGACCTGGCCGATGGGAATGCCGGCGATCTGCACCCGCGAGCGGACCCCGAGCCCCGTCGCGTCGTCGAAGATCGCGTACACGTTGTACGTGCGGTTCGCCCCGAACTTGTTCGCGCCGATCAGGTACAGGCCGAAGCCGAACGCGGCCACCGCCAGGGCGACCACGAGTCCGACGCGCAGCGGGGTCCAGAAGGATTGCACGGGGCGCCGATCCTATGTCCTTCCGAACCAGGTCGCGAGAAATTCCTTGGTAAACGGCTCGTTGCTCTTCCTCAGCTGCGCCGCCGTCCCCTCTTCCACGATCCGTCCCTCGTTGATCACGGCGATGTGATCGCCGATGTGGAAGGCAGACCCGATATCGTGGGAAATGACCACGCTGGTGACGTGGAGCCGCTCGCGCGCGTGGATGATCATCTCGTCGACGCTCTGGGTGGTGATCGGGTCGAGGCCGGTGGTCGGCTCGTCGTAGAGCACGATCTTGGGATCCCGGACGATGGCGCGCGCGAGGCCCACGCGCTTGCGCATGCCTCCGGACAGCTCGGACGGGAACTTCTGTTCGACATCGTGCAGATCGACCACCGCGAGCTTTTCCTTCACCTTCTCGATGATTTGCGCCTCGGAGAGCTTCTCGGTGTTGTGTTCGCGCAGCGCGAACGCGACGTTCTCGCCCACGGTCATCGAGTCGAACAGCGCCGAGCTCTGGAACACCATCCCCATCCGCTGGCGGAAGATGGAGAGCTCGCGGCGCCCCATGGTCGAGACGTTCTCGCCGTCGACGAACACCTGGCCGCGGTCCGGCTTGAACAACCCCATGATGTGCTTCATCAGCACGGTCTTGCCGCTCCCCGATCCACCCAGCACCACCGTGGTGGTGCCCTCGGTCATCCGGAGGTTGATCCCCTTCAGGACCGCGAATCCGGCGAAACTCTTGTACAGATCCTGCACGTCGATCATCGGCCGTGGGGCCGGAGGAGGAGTCATCCCCCAAGACCTCCGGCGGACTGCTGCGGGCCACTGAGCGAGATCGCCGTGTAGATGTAGTCGATGGCGAAGATGGCGACCAGGCCGCCCACCACCGCCTGGGTGGTGGCGATCCCGACGCCGCGTGCGCCGCCGGTGGCGCGGTATCCGCGGTAGCAGGCGATGATGGTGACCACGAACCCGATCACCGCCGCCTTCCCCAGGCCGTTGGTGATGTCCTTCATCTCGACCAGCGTCTGGATGCGGTTGAGGAACGTCCCCGGCGAAAGATCCTTTGCCCAGACCGCGATGCCGTAGGCGCCGAAGAGCGCGATGGCGTTGAAGAGCATGGTGAGGAGCGGCGCGGCGACGGCGGCGGCGAGGATGCGCGGGACCACCAGGTAATTCAGCGGATCGACGGCCATCGTCTCGAGCGCGTCGATCTGCTCGGTGACGCGCATGGTCCCGAGCTCGGTTGCCGCCGCCGAGCCCACCCGGGCCACCAGCACGATGCAGGTGAAGATGGGCGCGAGCTCGCGCGCCAGCGAGATCTCCACCGTGGCCCCGACCAGCGACTGGGCGTTGAAGAGGCCGAAGGCGTAGACCGTCTGCAGCGCCAGCACCATGCCGGTGAACAGGCCGGTCAGGCCGACCACGAACATCGATCCGTAGGCCATGAAATCGAGCTGCACCATCAGCAGCCCGATCCGGTACGGCGGGCGGACCATCGCCACCGCGGACTGGGTGAAGAAGAGGACCAGCTCGCCGAGCACCTCCAAGGGGCGCTCGAACGTTTTCAGCCATTGCGGGCGCTGCCTTTGCGCCGGGACGCTCTGCTCGCCCATTCCGCGGCGTTGTATCGCGAGAAGCGCCGGGGCGCGAGTTGCCTTCGCGGTGTCGGAACCTGAACGCGCCGCATTGCGCGCGCGGGGGAGGATGGACAGCGTGGCCCGTCATGTGGCTCGCACTGCTGCTCGCGGCAGCCCCGGCGGAAGCGGCGCGCGCGCACTCGCTGCTCACCTACGTGGCGGCGGATTACGCCGCCGCGGTGGGCCCCGGCGGGGAGGTCGTCTCCCCGCTGGAGCTCGACGAGCAACGGATCTTCGCCGGGGACGCGGCCCGCGACCTCCGCGCCGCGGGCGCGGCGGATCTCGCCTCCGGCGTCGAGAAGGTGGTGGCGAAGATCGCGGCGGTGGCGGCGCCGCGCGAGGTGGTTCCGCTCGCGCAGGCGCTGGCGGCGGAGATCGCGCAGCGCTTCCACCTCTCGATGCTGCCGCAGCGCGCTCCGGATCTGGAATCCGGCCGCGCGCTGTACCGGCAGGCCTGCGCGGCCTGCCACGGCGCGGCGGGAACGCCTCACATCGAGCACCTGGAGCTCTCCACGCGGCCCCTCGCGTTCGCGTCCAGGCAGGAGGTGGCCCGGCTGAGCCCGCAGCGGATCTACGCGACGGTGACGTTCGGCGTTCCGGGCACCGCGATGCCTTCCTTCGGGGACGCGCTGGACGAGGACGCGCGGTGGGATCTCGCGTTCGCGGCGCTGCTCTTCGCCCATCCCGAAGGCGAGAGGCAGCGCGGCGAGGAGCTGCTGCGCACGCTGCCGCGCCGTCCGGACTGGCTGCAGCTGGCGATCCGCAGCGACGATCAGCTGCGCGCCGGCCTTTCGCACAGCCCGTTCGCCGCCGAGGACCGAGAGGCGCTGATCTCGGCGGTGCGCTGGGCGTCCGGCTCCGTCCCCGCCCCGCTCAAGACGGCAGGTGCCAGTCGCGGGCAGTGATCAGCCGCGCGCCGCGCTTCGAGAACAGGTAGCTCCACACCCACTGCAGGAAGACGGCGAACCGGTTCCGGAAGCCGATCAGGTAGAGGATGTGGATGAAGAGCCACGCCAGCCAGGCGATGTATCCGGTGAGGTGGATCTTGCCGACCTGCGCGATCGCCTTGTGCTTGCCGATGGTCGCCATCGTCCCCTTGTCGCGATAGCGGAACGGCTTTCGCGGCCGCCCCTCGATGGAGGCGAGGATGTTGCGCGCCGCCGCCTTGCCCTCCTGGATCGCCGCAGGCGCGAGGCCCGGCACCAGGCCGCGGCCCGGCTCCTCCAGGTGCGCCATGTCGCCGATGACGAACACGTCGGGGTGCCCGGGGATGGAGAGGTCCGGCTCCACCTGCACGCGACCGGCGCGATCGAGCGCGACGCCCAGCGTACGCCCGAGGCTGGAGGCCTGGACGCCCGCGGCCCAGAAGACGTTCCGCGCCTCGATGCGTTCGCTGCCGACGCTCACGCCCGCGGCATCGATCGCCGTCACGGCCGAGGAAGTGCGCACCTCGACCCCGAGGCTGCGCAAGTCTTCCTCCGCATGCCGGGAGAGGTCCTCGGCGAAGGCGGGGAGCACGCGCGGGCCGGCCTCGAGCAGCACCACGCGCGCGCTCCGGGGATCGATGCGCCGGAAATCGCGCACCAGCACCGTGCGGCTGATGTCCGCGATGGCGCCGGCCAGCTCCACGCCCGTGGGACCGCCTCCGACCACCACGAAGGTGAGCAGCGCGCGCTGCGCGGCTTCGTCCCGCGAATTCTCCGCCGTCTCGAAGGCGAAGAGGATGCGCCGGCGGATCTCGGTGGCCTGCTCCAGCGTCTTCAGCCCGGGGGCGAGATCCTCCCATTCGGGGTGTCCGAAGTAGCTGTGCTGCGCTCCGGAGGCGACGACGAGGAAGTCCCACGAGAGCGCCGGCCCTCCTTCGATCTGCACTCGCTTGCCGGCGAGATCGATCGCGGCGACGCGCCCGAGGTGGACGGCGACGTTGGCAGCGCCGGCGAACTGCGCGCGCACCGGAACGGCGATGTCGGCGGGGTTCAGACCGGCGGTGGCGACCTGGTAGAGCAGCGGCTGGAAGAGATGATGGTTTCTCCGGTCGACCAGGGTGACGTGCACCGCCGCCTTCCGGGCCAGCTCGCGCGCCGCGCTCAAGCCGCCGAATCCGGCGCCGACGATCAGCACTTCTTTCGCCATCGGTCGCGACCACTACTACACTCGACGCCGATGGGAATCCGTCATCCCGGCGAAGTGTCGTGGCTCGAGATCGACGCCAACGCGCTGGCGCACAATGCCCGGGTGTTTCGCGAAATGCTCGGCGCCGGCGTGCGCCTGGGCGGCGTCCTCAAGGGGAACGCGTACGGGCACGGGTTCGCCGAGACGCTCCCGCCCGCTCACGCGGCCTGCGATGCGCTCTTCCTGATCGAGGCGCGCGACGCGCTGGCGGTCCGAGCATTCGAGGCCCGGACCTCGGCCGTCCGCCGGCCGGTGCTGGTGCTCGGCGCCGTCGATGCCGACGAGGCGGTGGAGCTCGCGCGCGCCGGCGTCGACGTGGCGCTCACCGACGCCGGCCAGGCGCGGTTCATCCCGGCGCTCCGCGCGGCCGGGGTGCGGCTGCGCGGCCAGATCCACCTCGACACCGGGCTCGGCCGGGAAGGATTCATGCCCGATGAGATCCCTTCCGCCTTGCAGTGGATCGCGCCGGACGCCATCGAGGTGACGGGAGTCTTGTCGCACTTCGCCAACATCGAGGACGTGACCGAGCAGAGCTACGCCGCCCGGCAGCTGGCCGCGTTCGAGGAAGGGGTGCGGCGTGTGCGCGAGGCGCTGGGGCTGACGGGGCCGCTCGAGCGGCACATCGCCGCCAGCGCCGCGGCGCTGCTGCTCCCGGCCGCGCAAAAGGACGTGGTCCGGATCGGCATCTCGCTCTACGGGCTCTGGCCTTCGAACGAGACGCGGCTCTCGGCGCACGCCCTGCTCGGCCGGGTCCCGGAGCTGCGCCCTGCGCTCTCCTGGCGCTGCCGGAGCCAGCTCACCAAGTGGCTCCCGGCGGGAAGCTACGTCGGCTACGGCTGCACGTATCGATGCCCGACGCGGATGAGGATCGCCGTCCTGCCCCTCGGATACTACGACGGGTACCCGCGCCTGCTCTCCTCGCGCGCACACGTGCTGGTGAACGGGCAGCGCTGCCCCGTCCTCGGGCGGGTGATGATGAACCACACGGTGATCGACGTGACCGGCGCGGCGCAGCCGGAAGGCGTGGTGACGGCGACGCTGCTCGGCCGCGACGGGGACGAGCAGGTGTCCGCCGATCAGCTCGCCATCTGGGCGCAAACCATCAACTACGAGGTGGTGACGCGAATCGGCGCGCATCTGCGACGCATTGTGATCTAGTGTGTGCGCTTCATGGCTACGGCACTGAAGGTCGGCGAGGACATCGACGCATGGTGCACCCGCTGCAAGATGAGTCTGGGGCACACCATCCTGGCGATCGTCTCCGGACGCCCTGCCCGGGTGCGCTGCAATACCTGCCAGGGTGAGCACAACTACCGCGGCAGCAGCGCCGCGCCGCCGAAGAAGGGCTCCTGGGAGCCGCGCGAGGTGCGCGAGCGCAGGGAGGCGAAGCCCGCCGTCACCAGCTGGGAGGCGCTGCTCGCCGGCAAGGACCTCGGGCGCGCGCGCAAGTACTCGGCGAAGGAGAAGTACGCGGCGGACGAGGTGATCCAGCATCCGTCCTTCGGAGTGGGGCTCGTGCAGGAGGTCCGGGGCGACAAGATCCAGGTCGCCTTCAAGGCCGACGTGAAGACGCTCGTCCACGGGAAGTAGCCGGCGTCACACCGGCTCGTCGCCGTAGCGCCGTGCCGCCCGCAGGAGATCCAGGCAGCGCGCGATGTCGTCGGGGATCGGCGACCCGATCTCCACCCAGCCGCGTCCCCGCGGGTGCGGGATGCGCAACCCAGCGGCGTGCAGCGGAGTGCGGGAGAGGACGATGCTGCACGGGTCCGGCGCGCCGCTCCAGAGATCGCCGACGCGCAAGGGAAGATCCTCGCCGTAGCGCGGATCGACGGCGAGAGCGTGACCGACGGCGGCGAGGTGGACGCGGATCTGGTGCGTGCGCCCGGTCCGCGGCGTGCAGGCGCAGAAGGTGAACGCCCCGAACCGCTCCTGCGGCGTCACCTGGGTCTCGGCAAGCCGCGCGCCCTTCTCCCGCGCGCGCGCCGTCCGCACCCGGCCTCCGCGGACCTCGACGAGCGGCAGATCGATGCGCGTGGGTTTCAGCAGATCTCCACGGACCAGCGCGAGGTAGGTCTTCTCGGCGCGGCGGCTCTCGAAAGCGGCGTTGAGGGCCCGGTGCGCGTCGCGCGTGGCCGCGAAGACCACCACGCCGGAGGTGTCCCGGTCGAGGCGGTGCACCGGCAGCGCGCCCGGCGCGATCTCCCGCACCTCGTCCAGCAGCGACGGCGCTCGCGGCCCGCGGCCGGGGACGGTGAGGACGCCCGCGGGCTTGTCGATCGCGATCAGGTGCGCGTCCTGGTGCAGGATCCTCACAGGCCGCGACGGTAGCAGACCCTGCCGTGACGAATCTGCCGTTCGGCGCGCTCTCTTTCGGGGTACGATCCCGACGGGTGCACTCGCTCCTCCTGCTCCTGATCGCGACCGGCGGACCCTTGGGGTTGCGCACGCAAGGCCCGCTGCGCGAGCTCTTCCTCGACGTCACCGGCGCCGATGCGCGCCCGCTCGAGCGGCCGGACTTCGACCTGCGCTGGAGCATCGCCAACACCTGGAACGAGGGGATGGCCCTGCGGCGCGGGAGCGACTCGGCGAACCAGATGCTCGACGAGCAGGCGGACTCCCTCTCCGCGCGGGTGCGGGTGCCCTGGTCGGGCTTCGCCCGGGTGTGGACGGCGTTCGAGTGGAAGCTCACCGAGCACTGGGGAGGCTGGAGCGATGCGCCGATCGAGTCGTGGCATAGCCTGATCGGCTCCTTCAATTACCAGCGCTCGATGTTCCCGCGAAACCAGGTCCATCTCCTCTACACCGACTCGGGCGGGACCGCGTTCGACATCCGCTCCGCCACCCTGGCGCCGGGCGATCTCACCACCCGTACGCAGGTGTCCCTGCTGGACGGCCCCGTCGCGCTCGCCGCGCGCTTCGATCTCAAGCTCCCGATCGGTTCGCTCTCCGCCGCGGGAGGCTCGGGCGGGATCGACGCCGGCGTCGGGATGGTCGCCACCTGGCCCGCGACGTCGTGGCTGACCCTGCACGGGCTCGCCGCCGTCAGCCGCTTCTCCAACCTCGCTTCGGATACGGCGCTGCAGCCGAAGCGATGGCACTTCACCGGCGAGGTCTCGCTGGAGTTCGAGGTGTTCGGCAGCACCTTCCTGATCGAGGATCGCATCCTCTCGCCGCTGCTCGAGCCGGGCTGGAGGCCGCCCAGCGCAGTCGACCAGGACGCGCTGCTCTCCAGCGGCCTCTACGCGGACTTCCGCTCCCACAACCAGATCAGCTTCGGATTCCGCCGCGGCCGGTTTTCGATGTGGCTGAGCGAGGACTTCACCCCGGGCGCGAATCCCAACAGCGTCCTCACCTGGATGTGGGTCTCCAACGCCCCCGACGTGGTGCTCGGGTTCGCCTTCACGCAGCATTTCTAGCTCGGCGCGGGGTCGCGCAGCTAAGCGAACTCCTCCAGTTGCCGCACCTCGATCGGGCAGAGGCCGGCGAGGGCGCGGCGCGCGACGTCCGCCTCGCCGACCACGATCAACAGATGCCCGTCCCGCGCCGGGGAGAGCTCGGCGGCCATCTCGCGCGCCTGCTCCGCGGTGACCCCGAGCACGCGGCTCCTGTACAGGCGCAGGTGGTCCAGGCCGACGCCGTCGAGCAGCGCGTCCGCCACCTGCTCGGCCAGGGCCTCGTGGCTCTCCAGCCCGAGCGGGAACAGCCCGGCAAGGAAGCGCCGCGCCTTCTCCAGCGCGTCCTCCGTCGGGCCCGCAGCCGCGTACGCCCGCATCTTCTCCAGAGCCACGTCGACCAGCTCGCGCAGCGTCTCGTTCTTGGTGAAGCTGGAGAACACGCTCAGGCCCGCCCGCCGGTTCATGTGCAGGCGGGTGGAGACCGAGTACGAGAGGCCTCGATCGACCCTGATGGCATCGACGAGCAGAGAGGTGAAGCCTCCCCCGAGCGCGGTATTCGCGACCACCGCCTCGGGATACCGCGGGGTCGACCGCGGCAGCCCGGGCGCCACGATCCGCACCTGGGCCTGCGTGGCGTCGGGCTTGTGGATCACCACCGCGCGCGCCGGTTGCAACGGCGCGAGAGCGGCAAACTGGAGCGGCGCGCGCTGGCTGCGCCCCGGCCACGACCCGTCGAACTGGGCCAGCCTGCGCTTGAGCAGATCGATCAGCTCGCGCGGCGTCCGCTGGCCGACCGCCGCCAGCATCCCGCCCTGCTGCTGGTAGCGGGTGGCGTGGAAGCTGAGCGCGTCCTCGCGCTGGAAGGTATCCACGTCCCGCCGGTATCCCTGCGCCGGATGTCCGTAGGGATGGCCCGGCCCGTACCCGAGAGACACCACCGCCCGGCCCGCCACGTTCGCGGGCTCGTCGAGATCGCTCTGCAGGGCCGCGACGCTGCGCCGCCGCGCCGCGGCGACCTCCGCTTCGTCGAACGCGGGCTCGAGCGCGACCTCCAGCAGGGCGTCGAGCGCGGATTCGGCCAGCTCCGAGGGCACGGTGAGGGCCAGCGCCGCTTCCTCCATCGACACGTCGGCATAGAGCTGCGCGCCCATCGACTCGATCATCTCGTCGACGTCGTGCGCGGGGCGCCGCCGCGTGCCACGGCGGAGCAGGTCGATCGTGTACTGCGCAAGGCCGGCTTTGCCGCGCGGATCCTCGCACGCTCCCGCGGGCAGCGAGAGCCGCACGTGGAAGAGAGGCAGCCCGCGCTTCTGGATCGCGACCAGCGTCAGACCGGAGGGGAGCTTCTCGATCTGAAGCGGCGGCAGCTCGACGTCGCGGGCGATCACTCGGCGGCCTCGCCGGGGAGGAGGGTGACCACGTTCCGGCGATGCGGCGCGAACGTCTTCTGCGCCACGCGCTGCACGTCCTCCGCGGTGACCGCCGCGTACCGGTCCGGCAGATCGAGCATGGCCCGCCAGCCGCCGAGCATCATCTCCATCTGCCCGATGGTGTGGGCGCGCCCGTTGCTCGTCGAAAGGCCCCGCAGGAGCTGCGCGCGCACCATGTTCTTCGCCCGGTCCAGCTCCCGCCCGGAGACCTTCTCGTCACAGATCCGCGCGAGCTCCGCCCAGACGGCGCTCTCCGCGCGCCCGGGGTCCACTCCCGGGTTGAGCTTGAGAGAGACCTCGAACAGGCCGGGATCGACGCGCCACCCGAAGTAGACCCGCGCGTCGACGCACAGCTCCTGCTCGTACACCAGTGCGCGCTTGAGGCGGGCTCCTTCGCCGGAGCTGAGCGCCGTCTCGATGAGATCGAGCACCAGCGAGTCGGGATCGTGGCCGGCGGGTCCGCGGAATCCGGCCAAGAGCGCCGGAGCCTGCGACGGGTACCGGATGACGGCGCGCCGCTCGCCCTTCTGCGGCGGCTCGCCGGTCGCGACCGGCGGGAGCGCTTCGCCCGCGGGGATCGGGCCGTAGAGCCGCTCGATCTCCCGCAACGCGCTCGCCGGATCGAAGTCGCCGACCAGCACCAGCGTGCAGTTGTTCGGCGCGTAATAGGTGCGGAAGTAACGCTCGCAGTCGGCGCGGGTGATGCCCTCGATGTCGCTCATCCAGCCGATCACGGGCCAGTGGTAGGGATGGGCGAGGAAGGCCAGCGCTCCGAGCGCCTCGTCGAGCATCCCGTCGATGTCGTTGTCGGTGCGGAAGCGCCGCTCCTCCTTCACCACGTCGCGCTCGCGGGCGAGCGAGGCGTCGTCGATCAGCAGCGAGGCCATGCGGTCCGCTTCCAGGTCGAGCACGAGCGGCAGCGCCTCGGACGCGAAGTCCTCGTAGTAGGCGGTGAGGTCGTTCGAGGTGTACGCGTTCGAGGTGCCACCGGCAGCCTCCAGGCGCCGGTCGAACTCCTTCGGCCCGTACTTCCTCGAGCCGTTGAACATCATGTGCTCGAAGAGGTGCGAGATGCCCGTGATCCCGGGACGCTCGTTCCGGGATCCCACGCGGAAGAAGCTGTAGAGCGTGCAGGCGGGGAGCGAGCGATCCGGCAGGAACCGGATCTGCAGCCCGTTCGAGAGGCGATGCTCCTGGACTGGAAAGTCGTTCTCCGAAAGGCTCATCCGTCCTCGCTCTGGGGGTGCAGAGGCTTTCTCATCTGCTGCTCCGCGGGGGTCATCAGCTTCTTCCGGTTGTTGCATTCCTTGCACGAGGCGACGACGTTGCCCTTCACGCTCCGCCCGCCCCGCGCGACCGGGACCAGGTGGTCCATCGTCAGCTCCCGGGGAGGGACGCTCTTTCCGCAGAATGCGCAGACGCCGCGCTGGACCCGCCGGCGCCACCACGCCGTCTTGCGCAGGGCACGGGCCTTCTCCCGCTCCCGCGCGACGTGGGCCGGGTCGGCGTCGATTTCAAACCACTCTTCGGTCATGCGCGGGGGTTGTAACCCGGCCGGGGTAACCTCTTCCACGGCTGGGCAACTCCGTACCCACGAAACGAGCGCCCGCTCCCCTGCCCGACCCTTGGCACGGAGCGTGTAACTCCCTGCGCCGCGGGAGTGGTGTTTTCGCCGGGGGTGGGGCATGGGTCGAGTCCTCGCGTGTGTGCTGCTTCTCGCCGCGTGCGGGGGCGCCAGCCAGTCGAAGGTCCGCGCGCTCGGGGGGATCCTGACGGTCGCGCCGCAGACCCTCGACTTCGGCGACGTGGCGCTCGGGAAGGAGCAGACGCACCGCGTGGTGCTCAGCAACAGCGGCCTCGTCTCGATGACCGTTGGACAGCTCGCGCAATTCGCCGACCCGGCGTTCGAGGTGAAGGGGCTGCCGGCGACGCTCGGGCCGGGCGCCTCCGCGGATCTCACGGTCCGGTACCGGCCGCCCCAGCTTGGAACCCACGAGCGGACGCTGCAGATCGTCACCGATTCTCCCGAAAGCAACGACGCCAGCATCGACCTGCGCGGGAACGCGGTCCGCGGGCTCGCCACCCTGTCGGGCGACGCGTTCGACTTCGGCCCGGTGGTGGTCGACGAGACGGCCACCCAGGATCTCCTGATGACGAACAACGACGGGAAGGCGGAGACCTCGGTCTCCATCGCGCCGCCGTCGGACACCACCGCCTTCACCGTCACTCCGCCCGGCGAACAGGCGCTGGCGGCGGAACAGTCGATGGTGGTGCGGATCCAGTTCCGGCCCGACCGCCTCGGCGCCTTCAACTCCGCCGTCCAGATCACGCCCTGCCCGACCTGTGCGCCGAAGCAGATCACGCTCACGGGGACGGGGGTCGACACGCTCCTGGCCGTGCGCCCGCCGGCGCTCGAGTTCGGAAACGTCCGCCTCGGCGGCGACGCGGCGCAGCCGTTCACCGTCACCAACATCAGCAAGAGTCCGCTGGTCGTCCAGTCGTTGACCTTGGCGGGAAGCGCGGATCTCACCGCCTCGCTCGACGGCTCGCCCCTTCCGCGCACGCTTGCACCGGGCGAGACCGCTCCCGGGACCGCGCGCTTCCGGCCGCGCAATCTCGGCGCCCAGAGCGCGCAGGCGTCGCTGGCGGCGTCCGATGGCGGTCCGGGCACGCTCGCGATGACGGGGACCGGCTTCGGACCGGTGCTGCAGACGAATCCCAGGTCGCTGTTCGTCGGCCCCACCGCGCTCGGGACCACCCGCACGGCGGTGGTGACCGTCACGAACGTCGGCCTCGATCCGCAAGGCGTGGCTCCGCTCGTGCTCATCGGCGTGTGGCTGGAGAACAACGACGGGACCTGGGCCGTCCGGGGCGGGGCGATGACCGTCGGCCCTCCCGGCGCCAGCGTCGACGTTCCCGTCTCCTTCACCCCGAGCGCCACCGGCATGTCGCAGGCGACGCTGATGATCGACTCCAACGACGGCCTGCGGCCGCACGTCGAGGTCCCGGTGGCGGCGACCGGCCGCGATCTGTTGCCCTGCACCCTGGGGATCGCTCCCTCCCCGCCCGTGGACTTCGGGGCGCAGCGCCTGTTCTCGCCCATCGTGGGCGGGTTCGAGCTGACCAACAGGACCGCGGACGACTGCATCGTCGGAGAGCCCGCCATCGTCGCCGGCGCCCCGGCATTCCGCTGGCCCGGCGGCGTTGCGCCGTCCGGACGGACGCTTCCGCCCGGCGGGCGCATGTCGGTGCGCGTCGAGTTCATCGCCGAGCAGGCGGAGACGTATTCGGGCCTGGTGAGCTTCTACCTGAGCAACCGTTCCACGCCGACGATGAGCGTCGCCCTGGCGGGTTCCGGCGACGCGTCCTGCTTCTTCGTCACCCCGCCCACCGTCGATTTCGGAGCGACCACCCTCGGCTGCGGCATCCCGAACCAGTTCGCGTACGCGGTGAACCAGTGCACCTTCCCGGTGACCGTCAGGGCCGTCGACACCACGGGCGCCCCGTTCTCGGCCTCAGCGCAACTGCCGGTGCAGGTCCAGCCGAACACGAACCTGCCCGTCGCGATCGGCTACCGGCCGGCGGCGGCCGGAGACGACGTCGGCGCCGTCCGCGTGTACACCGACATGCGCGCGGAGCCGTTCCTCTCCGGCATCACCGGCGGCGCGCAGGTGGCGGCCACCATCGTCGATCAGTGGGACCAGAGCACGCCGAAAGTGGATCTCCTGATCGTGATCGACAACAGCGGCTCGATGGCCGAGGAGCAGAAGGCGCTCGCGCAGAACCTCGATCGGCTGTGGAACCGGATCGCGCTCGCCAACGCCGACTTCCACATCGCGATCACCACCACCGGCATGTACCCGTACACCTCGGGCTGGGCGCAGTGCCCGGGCGGAGCCAGCGGGGGCGAAGCCGGGCGCTTCTTCCCGGTCGACAACTCGCGGCCGCGGCTGCTCACGCCGCAGACGCCGGACGTGAAGAACGTCCTGTTCGCGAACACCAACGTCGGGATCTGCCACTACGACGAGCGGTTCCTGGATCCGGTGCTGGCGGCGCTCACCGATCCGCTGATCAGCTCGACGAAGGCCCCGGGGACGCCCTGGCCGAACGACGGCAACGCGGGCTTCCTGCGCGACGATGCCCGGCTGGCGCTCCTGGCGGTGAGCGACGCCGACGACGCGAACGACGTCGCGAACCCGCCTCCGGTCAGCTCGTACGTACAGCGGCTCGCGCAGGTGAAGAAGGGAGCGCTCGACCTCGTCTCCTTCGCCGGCATCGTTCCCTTGACCTCCTGCCCGAGCACGGCGGAGGGCGTCGGCACGCGCTACAAGGAGATCGCCAGGCAGCTCGGCGGTCATCTCGAAGACATCTGCGACCTGGGGAATTTCGGAAGCCTCCTGGAGAGCTCGCTGGGCGATCTGCTGCTGCCGCTCACCAGCTTCCCGCTCTCGGCGCATCCGAAGGACCCGGGAGCCATCGTGGTGACGGTGGGCGGGGCGACGGTCACCAACTGGAGCTACGACGCCGCCTCGAACCGCATCGTGTTCCCGGCGAGCGCAGTCCCACCGCCCGGGTCCCACATCACCGCGCGCTACGAGCCGGCCTGCCTCTGAGCAGCCGTGCGATCGGACGGGCTTCTTCGTGAAATGCTTGCACCGCAAAGGCCTCGGGGGGATGATCGATCGTCCGGCATGGCGATCCCGAAATCCCCTCCAGATTCCGTCCAGGATGTCCTGCGGGATCCCGAAATCCAGCGGCTTCTCGACCGCCCCGAGCACCAGGGCTTCGAGCTGCCGCACAGCCGGCAGATCTATACCAACCGCGCCCTGCAGATGGATCAGATCGCGGTTGTCGGATTCGACATGGACTACACGCTCGCCGTGTACTCCATGCGGCAGATCGAGGAGCTCGCGTTCCACATGACCCTGGACCGCCTGGTGGCGGCCCGCGGGTACCCCGACTACCTGCGCAACCTCAAGTACGACTACGAATTCGTGATCCGCGGCCTGGTGGTCGACAAGGACCACGGCAACATCTTCAAGATGGACCGGCACAACCATGTCGGCCGCTGCTACCACGGCCGGCGGCAGCTCTCGCTGGACGAGCGCCGGTCGCTGTACCAGACGAACGAGAAGATCCGGCTCAGCCTGCCGCGGTTCGCCTGGATCGACACGCTCTTCAGCCTTCCCGAGGCCTGCCTGTACGCCGAGATCATCGAGGCCCAGGAGGCGCGCGGGGTCCGGGTCGACTACCACAAGCTCTACGACGAAACCCGCGAGAGCATCGACGAGGTGCACCGCGACGGATCGCTCAAGTCCGAGCTGCGCAAGGATCTGGGCCGGTTCATCAAGCCCGACCCGGAGCTGGCGCCCGCGCTGCACAAGCTGCGGTCCGGCGGGAAGAAGCTCTTCGTCCTCACCAATTCGCTGTGGGACTACACCGACGCGGTGATGAAGTTCCTCCTCGACGGCAAGCTCGCCGAGTACCCGTCCTGGCGAAACTACTTCGACTACCTGGTGGTGGGCGCGCAGAAGCCCGCCTTCTTCGCCGAGCACAAGCCGTTCGTCGAGCTGAACCCGGACGGGAGCGTGGCCCGTTCCCAGGTGGACGCGCTGGAGCGCGGCAGGATCCATGAGGGCGGCAATCTCTTCGACTTCGAACGGATGACGGGGTTCGCCGGCGACCACGTGCTCTACGTCGGCGACCACATCTACGGCGACATCATCCGGAACCGGAAGGCCTCGCAGTGGCGCACCTGCTTCGTGGTGCAGGAGCTGGAGCAGGAGATCGAGTACATCGAGAGCCGCGCCTCCGACGTGCAGCGCCTGAACGAGCTCGACGCCCTGCGCACGCGGCTCGACGACATGATCAACCACCACAAGCTGCTCCTCAACGCGCTGGATCGGCGGATGGAGCGCGGCGGCCCCTTGCCCTCCGACCTGGAAGCGCGTCGCCAGCGCGAGAAGCACGATCTGGAAAGGCTCCGCCGCGCGTTCAAGGCCACGCTCGCGGAAGGGGCGGATCTGGAGGCGCGTTTCGAGAACGGCGCGAACGCCTACTGGGGCCTGGTGTTCAAGGAAGGGAACGAGAACTCGCGCTTCGGCGAGCAGGTGGAGGACTACGCCGACCTCTACACATCCAGAGTGTCGAACTTCCTTTACTATTCGCCGATGCAGGTGTTCCGCTCGCCGCGCGCGAGCATGCCTCACGAGCGCACCACTTTGCGCCGCGGTTGAATACGGTACAGGTAAGAGGCGTCGCACATGGCGCCGCGTCCGCTCCGAGGCCACGATGCGCGGGATGACCCTCCGCCCCCTGCTGCTCCTATTTCTCGCTACTCCTGCGTTCGCGCTCGGACTCGCCCCTGCGCGGTTGCAGCCGGGGCCCACCCTCCAGCTCCCCTGGGCCGAGCACGGCCGCCTCTCGCAGGTGACCGGGCGCTCGCCGCTCGGCTTCACGCAGGAGGCGTACGTGATCCCGGAGCGGCCGGGAAAGAACCAGGTCCGTTACTTCGATTACCACTGGCGCGACTTCGACTTCCTCGACGACGACGGTTCCGCCGGGCTGCGCCTCTATTTCTACGATCGCGAGTATCCGGTGGCGCGCATCGCGGCCGGCCTGATCCGCGAGAGCTGGCGGTACCTGAGCGATCGCTTCCAGTACAAGCCGTCGATCAAGGTCCCGTACATCCTCTACAACACGTACCGCGAGTTCCTGGAGACGAACGTGTTCGCGGTGCAGGAAGGCGTGCTCGGCGTCACCAGCCCCCAGGACCTGCGCATGTCGCTGGCGTACGCGGGCGAGCGCGAGATGTTCAAGCTCGTCTCGACGCACGAGATGACCCACCAGTTCCAGATCCAGAAGATGGCCGAGCGCGCTGCCAGCGCGGGACTGGAGAGCGCCATCGGCGCGATGCCGCTCTGGTTCATCGAGGGTCTGGCCGAGTACTACGCGCACAACCAGCAGATGGACAGCGAGACGGAGATGTTCCTCCGCGACATCGTGCTGAACCCGAGAGGCGAGCTCGGATACGACTTTCCCCGCCTCGACGAGGACCGGCCGTACTCCTACCTCTATACGTACAAGTATGGGCAGGCGAAGCTGGTGTTCCTCAGCGAGGTGTACGGCGAGCGCGTGATCCAGGGCGTGCTCGACCAGAGCCCGCGGCTGGTGGGCGGCGGGCGCGGCCGCGGCGAGCCGAAAGAGAACTTCATGCAGCTCCTCGGGCACGTCGCCGGCGACACCCCGGCGCAGATGAACGCCCGCTGGTCGACCTGGGCGCGCAAGCGCGTGATGCGCACGTACCTCGACGCGAAGCAGGACCTGCCGGACATGACCGAGCTCAAGCTGAACGACGAGCTCGACGCGTTCACCAGCTCGAAGGACGGCAACCTGCTCTTCTACCGCGGCGTCGAGCGCGAGACCGCGCGCGCCAAGCTGGTGGTGCTGGACCGGCGCGACCCGGGATCGGCGAAGCAGATCGACATCGACCAGAGACCCGGGACGGAGAGCCTGCACCCGGTGATGCGATCGGTGACGGCGGTGAGCGACGACGCCATCGCCTGGTTCGCGCAGTCGGGCGACTCCGACGTCCTGCACATCCGGCCGGTGAAGCGGCACGAGCGCGGCGCGCCGAACAGCACGCGCGTGCGCGTCGACCTCGAGCTGGGACCGACGCGCGTGATCCGGGTGATCCGCGACGGCGTGATCGAGGCGGGAGACCCGGCCTTCAGCCCCGACGGGAAGCGCCTGGCGTTCTATGGCCTCGATCGCGACGGCAAGAGCGACATCTACACGCTGGACCTCGCGGAGAAGGATCCTCACGTCCGCCGGCTCACCGAGGATCTCTACAGCGAGCGCGATCTCGCCTGGGGAGAGGACGGGATCATCTATGCCAGCGACGCGACGGAGAGCGGGCGCTACAACCTCTTCCGCATCGATCCGGACAACGGCACGCGCACCCGCCTCACCGATGCTCCCGTCGACCAGCGCTATCCGGTGACGCTCGCCGGCTCGGCGGTGGTCTTCACCAGCGACGCGGGCGGGAAGAACGATCTCTGGTTCCTGCAGAACGGCAGGATCAAGCGCATCACCGACTTCGCCACCGCTCTCGCGCACCCGGGCCTCGCCCCCAACGGGCTCTACGGCGTCGCTTTCTACGGGGCCCGCTTCCGCCTCTTCGAGGTGCAGACGACGGCGATGCTCAGCCTCGACGAGCAGGATGCGATTCCGCCCAGCTACCTGGCGACCATCGACAAGCCGCAGCCGTTCGCGGACGAGTTCATTCCGCAGAACGCGCCCACCTACGATCCGTACGCGATCGGCAAGAACTGGAAGGTCGAGGGCGGCGGCGCGGCCATCGGCGGCGCCGGGGTCGGGTTCGCTCCGGTGGGATCCGGAGGCGTGCTCTTCGCCGACATGATGCGCGACCGCAGCGCGCTCATCAACCTGGCCATCTACGGGTCGTTCGACCTCACCGACGCGCTGGCGTTCTACGTCGACAAGTCGGAGCGGATGATCTGGGGCGTCGGCGTCTTCCATACCTTCCAGCAAGGCCGCGATACCCAGTTCCCGAGCGCGAAGGATTGCTACGCGCCCCTGACGGCGCAGAACCAGGCGGCCGCCTGCGAGATCCTCTACTTGTCGCGCGAGTACGGCGTGGAGGGGCTGCTCTCGTATCCCCTCTCGACCTTCAGCCGGATCGACGCGAGCGCGCGCATCATGGGCGTGACGCGCAGCTTCTTCGACAACTTCGCCTACGACCGCTTCGGCACGCCATTCGCGAACGTGCCCGCCTCCGACCTGAACGAGATCCGCGGCTTCGATCCGCAAGGCGAGGTGAGCATCGGGTACGGCTGGGACACCACGCGCTACGGCCCCGGCGGAGCGATGGGCGGCAGATCGCTGATCGTCCAGTTCGGCACGGGCAGCCTGCCCGCCCGCGGCGTCGAGGGGCTCTACACGTACCTGCAGGAGGACTTGATCCAGACGGTGAAGATCATCGGCCGGAGCAGGCTGAACCTGCGCCTCGCCAGCGGAGCCGCGCAGGGCAGCCGATTCGGGCGGCGCTTCTATCTCTCCAGCTTCGACAACCTCCGCGGCTTCCGCTGGGGCGACGCGCGCCTCCTGGGTGACGGATACTACGTCGCGCAGGCGGAGCTGAACTTCCCTCTCGACGTGCTGATCCGCTTCGCCTTCTTCAGCAACATCACCGGGGTGGTCGGGTTCGACTTCGGCGGCGTGGTCGATTCCAACCGCGCGGTGCAGAACCATGCCGGCCGCGGATTCACGAAGCTCCACGCCACCCTCGACGAGGCCTGGGCGAATCGCACCGCCGACTATGTGCTGGGCGTGAACCTTGGCCTGGGGCCGTTCGAGCTGCGCGTGCACTTCGCCCGCAACCTCGACATCGGCGGCCTGATCCCGACGGACAGCGGCCGCCCCGAGTGGGTCCCCAACATCTCGTTGCACTACGTGTACTTCTGAGCCGCCCGGGCGGGCGCCTGGTCGTTGAAAAGATGGCCCCGCGTGCCGACCCTTGGCGCACACGGGAGACACCATGGCACTCGCACTGGAATGGAACGATGCGCGGCTTCGCAAGGAAGCGGCCCTGATTCCCCCTCGCGCGGCGCTGGGCGTGAGCATGGTCTATCACGGGATGGGAAAGCTCCGCGAAGGCGCGCCGGAGCAGGTGGGCGGCTGGTTCGAGAGCATCGGATTGCGGCCGGGCAAGCACCTCGCGGTGGCGACCGGAATCGCGGAGATGTTCGCCGGCATCGGCGCCATCGTCGGCCTCTGGACGCGGCCGGCGGCGCTCGCGGTGCTGGTGACGCAGGCCTTCGCGCTCGGCAAGGTCCACGCGAAGAACGGGTTCGACGTCACCAAGGGCGGGTTCGAGTACAACGTCGCGCTGATGTGCATCGCCGGGGCGTTGCTCATCGCCGGACCGGGACAGTTCTCCGCGCACGAAGGGATCGAGCGGCTGCTCCAGGGCCGTGGCGCGAAGCGCTGGTTCCGCGAGGCGAAGCCGACGCCCCTGCTCCGGCTGGTGAAGCTGCTCAAGTAGGCCCGTCACCGGCGCGCGGCGATCAGCACCGGCACGCCCGCGCAGACGGTGCCGGCAAGCATCCCGAGGACGCCGGCGGCGCCGGCGATGGTGCAGCCGAGCGATCCCGTCGAGGCCGCGATCGCCGCTGCCGCTGCGACGAATCGCAGATGCGGCTGCTCCCGCGCCGCCGCGCGCGCGATCACGAATCCCGCCAGCGCGCCGCCGGCGACGCACGCCGGCAATCCCAGCTTCAGGCAGGCGGGTCCGAAACAGGCGTGCCCGAAGGTCGCCATCAGCAGCGGCATCGCGAGCGCGGCGGTTCCGGCGAGCAGACCAGGCCCCACCGCCCGACCGGCGATTCCACCGCGGTAGAGGAATCCGACGGCCAGCGCGAGCAGCACGCAGGTGAGCGCCGCGGTCAGCGCGGGCGGCCGCCCCGCGGTGAGCGCGACAAGCGCCGCCGCCAACGGGAACGGCGCCATCCGCAGCGCGGAGCGCAGGCGGCCGAGCTCGTAGGCGCGACGCGCGCGAGCCAGAAGCACCCGGTCATTCGTTGCCATGTCTTGCCCTCCACGCCGTCCGGAAACGCGCCAGCGCACGCTGCACGCGCTTGCGGAAAGTGGCCCCGGGAGTCCGGTCGCCGGCGGCGAGCGCCGCGATGGTCTCGGCGTCGAACGGCCGGAGCGTTCCGATCGCCGCCAGCGCGGCGTCCCGCAGGTCGCGGTCGATCGCTGCCTGCTCCGGAGTGGGGCCCAGGTCCAGCTGCTCCGGAACGGCGCCCACGGCCTCCTTGCGGCGCTCGCGCTTCCGGCGGAACGTCCGGCATTCCCAGGCGGCGATTCCGAGCGCCCAGGCGAGCGCATCGCGCCCAGGGTCGTATTCGCCGGCGCGGGAGAACACGCTGACGAGAGCGTGCTGCGCGGCGTCTTCTCCGTCTGCGGCGCCCGCGTACCGGACCGCGAACGCGCGGAGCCTCGGCCAGAGCAGCGCGAAGGCGGGGCGGAACGCGCTCCGGTCTCCGTCTGCAAGCCGCTCCATCAGGCGCCGCAGCTCCGCGCGCTCGCCGCCCTCCACCGGGGCCGCTACCTCTTGCTGAGCGGGCAGTCGCCGCACGGGATGGGGCAATTGTCTCCGCACGGCAGTCTGGACGCCAGATTCGACCCCGCCCACGCGAGCGCCGGCAACGCCAGCGCGGCGATGAACGCAAGCAACGTCCTTCTCATCACGCCTCCCTTCGATGCGGCCGCGACCACCGCGGCCTTTCCCCTTCTCTAGGCGCGAAACCCCGGCGGCGTGACCGGCGGCCGATTCCGCACCCGCTTGACACGGGTCAGGCCAGCCCTGATGGTTTGCGGCGCTCCGCCGCACGCGTGCGGAACGGGGCTTCAGCAAGCGATGCCAGACCCTCGTCGCACATGCGCCTGCGGCGCCGCCCTCCTCGTCTTGCTCGGCTCCGCCGGCGTGCGCGCCGCGCCCGTCACGTCCTTTGCCATTGCCACCGGCCAGTACGGGTTGCGTGCGGAGGTGCCGCATGCGCTCGGGATCGAGCTGCAGGTCCGGACACCCTGGCGCTGGACCCTGTTCCGGCCGATCGCCGGCCTGCTCACCAGCTCCGCCGGCGGCGCGTACGTGTATTCGGGGCTCGCGATCGAGATCGAGCTGCCGCTCGGCCTCCAGCTCAGCCCCGGGTTCGCGCCGGGCATCGCGCTGGCCGGCATGAAGCGCGACCTCGGATATCCGATCGAATTCCGCTCTTCGCTGGAGCTCTCCGTGGCGGCCGGCGAGCAACTGCGCGTGGGAGTCGGGTTCAGTCACGTCTCGAATGCGCGGCTCGGCGACCACAACCCCGGCGTCGAGGTGCTGGTGCTCGGGATCGCATACCCTGCGAAGAACGACTGGGCGGCACCGCCGGTGGGACCTGACCGATGAACAAGAACCGCCTCGAGGCCTTCAGCGACGGCGTGTTCGCCATCCTCATCACCATCCTGGTGCTGGAGCTGAAGGTGCCGCACGGGGACGATCTGGGTGCGCTCGCGCCGCTCTTGCCGGTCTTCCTCACCTACATCCTCAGCTTCGTGTACCTCGGGATCTACTGGAACAACCACCACCACATGCTGCACGCGACCAGCCGGATCAACGGCGGCATCCTCTGGGCGAACCTGCACCTGCTCTTCTGGCTCTCGCTGGTGCCGTTCACCACCGGCTGGATGGGTGAGAACCACTTCGCTTCGCTTCCGACGGCCATCTACGGCGCGGTTCTCCTCGCGTCCGGAGTCGCCTATTACCTGCTCCAGAACATGATCATCGCCGCGCAGGGCCCGGACTCGAAGCTCGCGGCGGCGCTTGGACGAGATCTCAAGGGCAAGATCTCGCCGCTGGTCTACGCCGTCGCCATCCCGCTCGCGTTCGTCCGGGAATGGATCGCGGACATCCTCTACGTCACCGTCGCGCTGATGTGGCTCATCCCCGACCGCCGCATCGAATCGCGGTTCCACGACTGAGATGGCGGAGCGCATCGTCATCGCGGGCGCCGGGGTGTTCGGGGTGACGGCGGCGATCGAGTTGCGCAGGCGCGGGCACGAGGTCCGCCTCGTCGATCCCGGGCCGCTGCCGCATCCGCTCGCGGCGTCCACCGACATCAGCAAGGTGGTGCGGCTGGAGTACGGGGCGGACGAGCCCTACACGGCGCTCGCGGAGAACGCCATCGAAGGCTGGCGGCGCTGGAACCGGGACTTCGGCGAGGCGCTGTACCACCAGACCGGGCTGCTCTTCCTGCGGCAAGGTCCGCTCTCGCCCGGCACCATCGAGCAGGACAGCTTCGAGGTGCTGCTGGCCCGCGGACATCGGGTGGAACGGGTCGACGCCGCCGCCGTGCGGACGCGCTTCCCCGCCTGGAATGCGGCGCGCTACCCGCACGGAACGTACAGTTCCGAGGGCGGCTTCGTCGAGAGCGGGAAAGCGATCGCGCGCCTCGTGGCGAAGGCGCGCGAGGACGGCGTCGAGCTCTCCGAAGGCGCTTCCTTCGGCCGCCTCCTGCACGAGCGATCCGGGCCGCCTGATGCACCCGGCCGGGTGGTCGGAATCGTCTCCTCCCGCGGCGAGCGCATCGAGGCCGGCCTGGTAGTGCTCGCGCTCGGAGCGTGGACGCCGCATGCGCTCCCCTGGATGGCGGACGAGCTCCGATCGACCGGACATCCGGTCTTCCACCTTGCTCCCGCCGATCCGTCGCTCTTCCGTCCGGAGCGATTTCCCGTGTTCTGCGCGGACATCCAGACCACCGGGTACTACGGCTTTCCCGTTCACCCCGTGAGCGGCGTGGTGAAGATCGGGCGGCATGCCCCGGGCCGGGCTTTGCACCCCGAGTCGCCTGCGAGAGCCGTCACCGCCGAGGAGATCGAGGACATGCGCGCCTTCCTCGCAGTTAACTTCTCCGCGCTGCGCGATGCGCCGATCCCGTTCACCCGGATCTGCCTCTACTGCGACTCGCGGGACGGGCACTTCTGGATCGCCCACGATCCGGATCGTCCCGGGCTCGTGCTGGCGACGGGCGACAGCGGACACGCCTTCAAATTCGCGCCCGTGCTCGGTCCGCTCGTCGCGGACGTGGTGGAGGGACGGAGCCATCCGCTGCAGGACAGGTTCCGTTGGCGCCCGGGACTTCGGCCGGCGCGCTCCGACGAGGCGGCGCGGTTCCAGGGATCCTGACGAAGCTGCGTTTCCCGCGGCCCTGGCGTAGTCTTCGCGTTCTTCATCTCTCCCCGGAGTCACCATGCAGTTTCGAAAGCTCTTCCAGCTTCTGGTCGTCGGCGGCGCGGTCCTCGGCGCGAATTCCGGCTGCTCGAGCGCCGCGCTGGCGCAGGAGGCGAAGGAGAAGAAGAGCGACGGCGGCAGCAGCGCGGCGCAGGGCACGGACGGCGGAGTCGCGGCCGGAGACGCCGGAGCCGGCGGCGGAGTCCAGGGCTGGTGAACGAAGCGCTTCGGCGCGCCGCCGGAGAAGCGTGGGCGTTCCGCACCCGCGTCGAGCGCGAGGCCGCGCAGAGATTCGCGCGTCTCGCCGGAGTGATCGCCGCGTTCGATCCCGGCTCGCCGCTGCCGCCGTTGCTGCGCGAAGCCGCGGACGACGAGCAGAGGCACGCGGCGCTCTGCGCGAAACTTGCCGCCGTCCATGGACGACCCGCGCCCGAGTCCGCTGACGAGACGGCGATCGCCCCGCGGAGCCTCGACGCGCGCGCGGCGGCCCTCTACGAGATGGTGGCTGCGTGCTGCATCACCGAGTCGGAGAGCGTGGCGACGCTCACGACCTTGCTCGCCTCCGACGTGGAGCCGGAGGTGGAGAGCGTTCTGCGGGAGATCGCCCGGGACGAGGTAGCGCACGCTCGCATGGGCTGGGCGCACCTGGCGCGCGAGGCAGCGCTCTCCGACGCGTCCTTTCTCGGACCTCTGATCCCGGCGATGCTCTCGGGAACGGTGGACGAGGGCCTGTTTGCGGCCGGACCGGCAGAGCTGGAGGATCCCGGCCTCCTCCGGCATGGCGTGCTGCCGCACGCGCAGAAGCGGGCGATCTTCGTCGGAACGCTCGAGCAGGTGGTCTTCCCCGGCCTCGCGAAGTTCGGGATCGATGACGCCCCCGCGCGCGCCTGGCTCACCGCGCGCCAGCGGTCGTGGTAGAGAGCGCAGCCCATGTCCAGCCTGATGCTCGCGCTGTTGCTCGCCGCGCGCCCGTTCACGCCCGAAGAGCTGCTCGCGACCCGCCGCGCCGATGACGTTCAGGTTTCGCCCGACGGAAAGTGGGCGTCGGTCACCGTGCGGCAGAAGAACCTGAAAACGAACAAGGACGACAAGGACATCTGGCTGTTGCCGCTTCCCTCGGGGCCCGCCCGCCAGTTCACCCGGAACGCGCGAAGCGAGCACGCCCGCTGGTCGCCGGACGGCAAGCAGGTGCTGGTGGTCCGCGAAGGCCAGCTCTGGAGGTACGCGCTGGACGGCGGCGACGCGCAGCAGATCACCAGCTCGAGCGGCGGCGCGGATGCGGGAGTCTACTCTCCGGACGGAGGCTGGATCGCGTTCACCAGCGAGGTCTATCCGCAGTGCGGCGGGGACGAGGCCTGCAACAAGGAACGCGCGGAGAAGCGGGACAAAAGCGGCGTGCAGGCGCGGATCGTCGACCACCTGTTCGCCCGGCACTGGACGGAATGGAAGGAAGGCAAGCGCACGCACCTGTTCGTGATGCCTTCGAGTGGAGGCGCCGCGCGCGATGTCACCCCGCTCGATTCCGACTGGCCGAGCTTCCGGCTGGGCGGCGGCGACGACTTCCGCTTCACTCCCGACGGCGAGTTGATCGTCAGCAGCAAGCCGGCGCAGCGCGAGGCCTGGAGCACCAACGGCGACCTCTGGTCGATCGACCGCAGCGGAGGAGCGCCGAAGAACCTCACGCCGGACAACCACGGCGACGATGCGCAGCCGCGGCCCTCGCCGGACGGACGGTACCTGGCGTGGACCTCGCAGGCCCGCGACGGGTACGAGAGCGACCAGTGGAAGCTGAAGATCCAGGATCGCCGCACGGGGCGCATCGCGGTGGCCGACATCCAGGGCGACGACGTCGGCAGCTTCGCCTGGCGGCGCGACGGCAAGGGGCTGGTCGCCGCCGTGGTGCAGAAGGCGCATCACTGGCTCTACGAGGTATCGGTGGACGGCAAGTTCCGCCGGTTCAGCGAGACGCCGTCGGGCGGTGATGACTTCGACCTGGCGCCGGACGGGACGGCGATCGTCGCCAACGCCGGTTTGACGCACCCGCCGGAAGTGGTGGCAATCAAACCCGGCGGGCGGCCGGTCCGTCTCTCGCATTTCAACGACGAGCAGTACAGGAACCTCGACCTCGGGACGGCGGAAGAGCTCTGGGTCGAGGCGAAGGACGGCACGAAGGTGCACTCCTGGATGCTTCGTCCCGCGAACGCGCCCGCGAAGCTGCCGCTGCTGGTGCTGATCCACGGCGGACCGCAGGGATCGTGGGAGGACGCCTGGACCATGCGCTGGAACGGCGCCGTCTTCGCGGCGCGCGGATACGTGGTGCTGGAGACCGACTTCCACGGCTCGGCAGGATATGGACAGAAGTTCAAGGAGGAGATCTCCGGCGACTGGGGCGGCCTGGCGTACGACGACGTGCTCCGCGCGACCGACGCGGCGGAGAAGCTGCCCTTCGTGGAGTCCGGACACACCTGCGCGGCAGGCGCCAGCTTCGGCGGCTACATGGTCGACTGGATCGCGGGGCACACCGATCGCTTCGCCTGCCTGGTCTCGCACGACGGCGTGTTCGACCTCGCGAGCTCGTACTATGCGACGGAGGAGCTCTGGTTCCCGGAGTGGGAGTTCCGCGGGCCGCCCTGGCAGAACCCCGAGCTCTACCGGCGGCTGTCGCCCAGCACCTACGTGGAGAGCTTCAAGACGCCCACGCTGGTGGTCCAGGGCGAGCTCGATTTCCGCGTCACCGTCGAGCAGGGCCTGGGGATGTTCACCGCCCTGCAGCGGCGCGGGGTCGAGTCGCGCCTGCTCTACTTCCCCGACGAGGGCCACTGGGTGCTCAAGCCGAAGAACAGCCAGCTCTGGTATCACACCGTGCTCGAGTGGATCGACGCGCACGCGAAGCAGGGAAACAAGCAAGCCGTCCGCCCGTAAGCGCCGGGTTTCGCCGCCGCCCTTTCCATGAAGGAGATCGAATGAAGCGACTGCTCGTTTCCATCCTCCTCGCCGCTGCCTGCAGCTCGGGTCCGAAGAGCAAGCCCGTCAACGAACCCGCCACCGGCGCCACCGCGGCGCAGACGCCTCCGTCGCCCGCCAACCCTCCCGGACCCGCGACCACCGGGACGCCTTCTCCCGCTCCGCCCGCCGCCGGGCAGCCCGCGACGCCGACGGCGCCGGCCGCGAGCGGAAGCGCAGCGGCCCAGGCGAAGCCGGAGCCGCCGCTCCTCGACGAGAGCGCGATGGACAAGTCGGTCGATCCCTGCACCGATTTCTACCAGTACGCCTGCGGGAGCTGGCTGAAGAAGACGCCCATTCCCGAGGACCGCGCACTCTGGGGACGGGGCTTCAGCGAGATCCTCCAGCGGAACGAGGCGCTGCTGCGCGACATCCTGGAAAAGGATGCGCGCGGGGAAGCGGATCCGTCCGATCCGTACGCGCAGAAGGTCGGCGACTTCTATTCGACGTGCATGGACGAGCACAAGGCGGAGACGGCCTCGCTGCAGACGCTGCAGGACGCGCTGCGGAAGATCGATGCCGTGAAGGATGGACGCGGGCTGGCCAGGCAGGTGGCGGATTCGCAGGCGAGCGGCGCGCGGGCGTTCTTCGGCTTCGGGTCGCAGCAGGATTTCAAGGATGCGACGCAGGTGATCGGCGGCGCCGACCAGGGCGGGCTCGGCCTGCCCGATCGCGACTACTACCTGAAGGACGACGCCCGGATGAAAGACCTGCGCGCGCTGTACCAGGATCACGTGGCGAAGATGCTGGAGCTCGCCGGCGAGCAGGAGGGAGCGGCGAAGAAGCAGGCGCAGGTGGTGATGAACATCGAGACCGCGCTGGCGAAGGACTCGATGGACAAGGTGGAGCGGCGCGATCCGAACAAGATCTACCACCGCCTCGACCGCGCCGGCTTGAAGAAGACCGCGCCGCACTTCCTCTGGGACGCGTACTTCGACGAGCTGGGGGCGCCGGGGGTGCAGCAGATCAACGTGCTCGTCCCCGAGTTCTTCGCCGGGATGGACAAGCTGATCGCGCAGAAGGGCAAGCTGAACGACCTGAAGACGTACCTGCGCTGGAAGACCTTGGAGGCATCGGCGAACACGCTCGGCAAGGGGTTCGTGGAGGAGCGGTTCCGGCTGACCAAGGCGCTCACCGGCGCGAAGGCCATCCTTCCCCGCTGGAAGCGCTGCGTACAGATGACCGACCGCGCCCTGGGCGAGGCGCTGGGGCGCACCTTCGTCACCACCACCATCGGAGACGAGGGCAAGCAAATCGCCGAAACGATGGTCCAGGGCATCGAGGGCGCGTTCGATCGGAACCTCGCGCAGGTGGACTGGATGGACGACGCGGCGCGCGCGGCGTCGAAAGACAAGCTGAAGAAGATCAACAACAAGATCGGATATCCCGAGAAGTGGCGCGACTACTCGAAGATGAATGTCGGCAAGGATTCGCTGCTCGCCAACTTTGCCGAGGCGGCGCGCTTCGAGACCCGGCGCGACCTGGACAAGATCGGAAAGCCGGTCGATCGGAACGAATGGCAGATGAGCCCGCCGACGGTGAACGCGTACTACGATCCCTCGATGAACGAGATGGTGTTCCCAGCGGGGATCATGCAGTCGCCGTTCTTCAAGACCGATGCGCCGCAGCCGGGTAACTACGGCGGGCTGGGCATGGTGATGGGGCACGAGCTGACGCACGGCTTCGATGACGAGGGCCGGCAGTTCGACGGCGACGGCAACCTGCACGAGTGGTGGTCGAAGCCGGTGAACGATGCTTTCAAGGAGCGCGCCGAGTGCGTGGCCAGGCAGTACGACGGCTACACCGCCGTCGAGGACTTGAAGCTCAACGGGCACCTGACCCTGGGCGAGAACATCGCCGACATCGGCGGGCTCAAGCTCGCGCTGGCGGCGCTGAGGCAGAAGCGCGGCGGCAGCCTCCAGCCGAACACCGAGCAGGGCTTCTTCGTCGCCTTCGCGCAGACCTGGTGCACGAACTACCGCCCGGAGGCGGCGCGGCTGCAGGCGCAGACGAACCCGCACTCCACGGCCCAATGGCGGGTGAACGGGCCGGTGTCCGACAACCCCGAGTTCGCGAAGGCGTTTTCCTGCAAGGCGGGGGCGCCGATGGCGCCGCAGAACCGCTGCGTCGTCTGGTAGACTGCCGGGCAACCCGGGGCCTGTACGCGCCCCGGGGACGTCCGTTTCTTGCGCCGAAGCCTTTGCCGTGAATAGGAAGGTCCATGGATCCGGTCGCGCTGGGCATGATCATGAAGGCGCTCGAGCCTGCGCTCGGGCTCCTCGCGCTCGCGGTGCTGCCCATCGGCATCGTCTGGCTTCGCGCCACCTACAAGATCCGGATGCGGGAGCTGGACGTGGACGAGAAGGCTGCGCCCAGGAACCTCGAGGCGCGGCTCGCGGCCATCGAAGCCCGCCTCGGAGCGATCGAGGACGCCGTCGGTTCTCCCGCGCGCAGCACGCTGCAGGAACGGGCCGCGATGCTGGAAGGCCCCGCTACCTCCGCCGCCGAGGCGGCGCCGCCGGTTCGATCCAGAGAGCGCTGAGGCGTGGAGAGCGAGTGGGAGGTCTCGGACGCGCAGCTCGAGGGAAGGCTGCGCACCTGGTCCATCCCGATCGCGCTCGCGGGCGCATTTCTCCTGGTCGCCACAGGGCCCGGTCACTTCCTCGTGCGCGTGTTCTGCAGCATGTGGGTCCACGAGATCGGGCACGCCACTGCCGCCTGGCTCTGCGGGTTCCCTGCGTTTCCCGGCCCCTGGCTCACGCCGATGGCGCAGTCGCGATCCGCCCCGTTCGGGCTGGTCGTCTTCGCGGCGCTTGCCGCAGCGGCGCACTGGGGCTGGCGCGTCGAGCGCCGCCGCCTCGCCGTCGGCATGACAGCGCTGTTGGTCGTCCAGCTCGTCTGCACGCTTGCGTTGTCCGTCGACCGCGCGAAGCAGTTCGTAGTCTTCATGGGCGACGGCGGTTGCCTCGTGCTCGGGTCGCTCTTGATGCTGACGGTGTACGCCCCCGAGGAGAGCGCGCTCAAGCGCGGCTGGCTGCGCTGGGGATTTCTGGGGATCGGAGCCGCCTCGTTTGCCGACGTCTTCGCGCAATGGTGGGCGTCGCGGAAGGACTTCGATCGGATTCCCTTCGGGATGAACGAAGGGGTGGGATTGAGCGACCCGAGCGTGCTCAGCGAGACTTATCGGTGGTCTACGGACCAGATCGTCGGGCGGTACGTGGCGCTGGGGTCCGTCTGCCTGGCGGTGATTGCGGTCGCTTATGTCGTCGCGCGCGTCCGCCCAGGGAAGGACTGATCCGCCCTTCGGCTCCTTGACTGCGACGATTCGTCGCTGATACGGACGATGCCAACCCGCCGCGCTGGCATTTCCCCGGGGGGAATATGAAGTCTCGAGCGCGCATCGTCCTGGCCATCTCCTTCGCCCTGCTCTCGACGGGAACCA
>DASREU010000298.1:0-10577 GCA_035651935.1 Myxococcales bacterium
CCGTGGATCCGAAGGACCCAAATCGCCTGTTCGTGGCGGTGCTCGGACATCCCTACGGGCCGAACGAGGAGCGCGGGATCTTCCGGTCGACGGACGGCGGCGAGACGTTCCAGCGCGTGCTCTACAAGGACGCGGACACCGGCGGAGTGACGTGGTGATCGATCCCGCGGACCCGAAGATCGTCTACGCCGCCCTGTGGGAGGCGCGGCAGGCGCCCTGGGAGAACGGCGAGTTCTCCGGGCCCGGCAGCGGCCTCTACAAGTCCGTCGACGGCGGCGCCACCTGGAAGCTCCTCGGCAAGGGGCTTCCGGACTTCGAGCACGACGGGCTCGGGCGCATCGGCATCGGCATCGCGCCTTCGCGCACCAGCCGGCTGTTCGCCACCGTGCAGACGAAGCAGGACGGGTTCCTCTACCGCTCCGACGACGCGGGCGAGAGCTGGGCGAAGATCTGCGATGACCCGCGGGTCGCCGAGAGGCCCGACGATTTCGCCGAGGTGAAGGTGGATCCGGTGAATCCCGACGTCGTCTACACCGCGAGCGTCGTCACCTGGAAGTCGGTCGACGGGGGGAAGACGTTCACCGCGCTCCGCGGCGCGCCCGGCGGAGACGACTACCACCGGATCTGGATCGATCCGGCGCGGCCTTCGACGATCCTGATCGCCTCCGACCAGGGAGCGATCGTCACCGTCAACGGCGGAGCGACCTGGAGCAGCTGGTACAACCAGCCCACCGCGCAGATGTTCCACGTCACCGCCGACGACGCCTTTCCGTACCGGCTCTGCGGCGGACAACAGGAGAGCGGATCCGCCTGCGTCTCCTCCCGCGGACCGGACGGCGCGATCACCTTCCGCGAGTGGCACCCCGCCGCGGTCGAGGAGTACGGGTACGCCGCGCCGGATCCGCTCGATCCCGACGTGGTGTACGGCGGGAAGATCTCGCGTTGGGACCGGCGGACGCGGCAGGTGCAGGACATCACGCCGGTGGCGCTGCGCACGCCGGGATACCGGGTGATCCGCACGCAGCCGGTGCTGTTCGCGCCCACCGATCCGCGCACGCTCTACTTCGCCTCGAACACCGTCTGGAAGACGCGCGACGGCGGGCGGAACTGGCAGCAGATCAGCCCGGACTTGACGAGAAAGACCTGGGCGGTCCCGGCGAACGTCGGCAAGTATCGCGGGTCGCCGGAGGCCGCTCCGGAGCAGCGCGGGGTGATCTACGCGCTGGCGCCTTCGCCGAAGGACGGGAAGGTGATCTGGGCGGGCACCGACGACGGCCTGATCCACCGCAGCGGGGACGGAGGGAAGAGCTGGCAGGACGTCACCCCGAACCAGCTGGTCCCCTGGGCGAAGGTGAGCATCCTCGAGGCCGGGCGCTTCGACGCCCGGACGGCGTATGCGGCGATCAATACCCTGCGCCTCGACGATCTGCGCCCGCACATCCTCCGCACGCACGACGCCGGGAAGACCTGGCAGGAGATCGCCTCCGGGCTGCCTGCCTCCGGGATCGTGAACGTGGTCCGCGAGGATCCCGTCCGGCGCGGCCTGCTCTTCTGCGGGACCGAGCAGGCGGTGTACGTCAGCTTCGACGACGGCGAGAGCTGGCAGAGCTTGCGGCTGAACATGCCCGCGACCTCGATCCGCGATCTGATCGTCAAAGGCGACGATCTGGCGGTGGCGACCCACGGCCGCGGCTTCTACATCCTCGACGACATCCAGCCGCTGCGCGAGGTGAACGACGCGCTGGTCGAGGAGGACGCGCACCTCTTCTCGCCGCAGATCGCGACGCGCATCCGCTGGGACACGAACACCGATACGCCGCTGCCGCCCGACGAGCCGATGTCCAAAAACCCGCCGGACGGCGCGATCGTCGACTATTTCCTCAAGGCGCCGGCGCAGGTCGCCCTGGAGATCCTCGACCCGGGAGGAGAGCTCGTCGTCCGCTTCTCGAGCACGGATCCGCAGCCCCCGATCAAGGACGACGGCAACGTGCCGCGCTGGTGGATTCGCCCCTCGCCGCCCCCATCGGGGGAGGCCGGATTGCACCGGTTCGTCTGGGACCTGCACTGGCCGGCGCCCCGGGCGCTCGAGGGCGGATACTCCATCGCGGCGGTCCCGCACGACACGCCGAAAGAGCCCCGAGGCCCCTGGGCGCTGCCGGGCGTCTACACGCTGCGCCTGATCGCGAACGGACGCAGCTTGACGCGGCCGCTCCGTGTGCGAATGGATCCTCGGGTGAAGACCTCGTCTGACGCCCTCGGCCAGCAGCTCGCCCTTTCCAGGCGCCTGGCGCAGGCGCTGCAGACGGACACGGCGCTCGTCGAGCAGGTCCGCAAGCTGCGCGCGGAGCGCCCGCAGGATGCGGCGCTTCTCGCGCTGGAGGGAAGCGCCGAAGAGCGGCGGCCCTGGACGAAGCAGCAGCCGCCCTCGCTCGTGCCCTGGAATGCCCGGATCGCGGGGATCTACGACGCGCTGCAGTCGACGGACCTGGCGCCGACGCCGCAGGCGGTGCAAGCGGCGGAGGCGGTGCTCCGGGAGACTGCGGAGCTGTTCTCGCGGGCGGATAAAGCGCTGACGACGAAGGATCGGTGAACCAAAGAACCCTCCCGGGTGTCTGACGGGGACGGAGGTCTGCATGGCGTTGGGGCGGAGGAAGCTGTTGCTGGTCGGTGGGGGGGTGGTTTGCGCGCACGCGATCGGATGCGGCGGCGGGAATCCGCCGATCATCCTCGACGCGGACATTCCGGTGGGAAAGGTGGCCTCGCAGGTGGCGCTGAACACGCTCACCCCGGTCCCTGGCAAATCGGTGGGCATCGGGCGGGACAGCGGGGGAATCTACGCCATGACCCTCGTCTGCACGCACCAGAACTGCGACATCGGAGCCACCGGCTCGGTCTCGTTCGGCGGCGTGTTCTGCAGTTGTCACGGAAGCCAGTTCGACAACCAGGGAACGGTGAAGCTGGGTCCGGCGACGCAGCCGCTCTCCCACCTTGCGGTCACCGCCGATGCCGCGGGAGCGTTGACCATCCACGGGCAGGAGCTCGTTTCCCCGACCACGCGCCTGTCGGCCTGAGGGGGGCCCATGCGATTTCTCCTGGCGCTGATCCTGGCCGCGGCGCCCGCCTTCGCGCAGGAACGCCGCGATCCCCGGGTCGAGGCGATCGTCCAGCGCATCGACCCTGCCCGGCTGCAGACCACCGTGAAGCGGCTCACCGAATTCGGCACCCGGCACACGCTCTCCGGAGCGCAGGGGCCGGGCCGCGGGATCGTCCCGGCGCGGGAGTGGCTCGCCGCGGAGTTCGCCGCGGCGGCGAAGGGCTCGCGGCTCCAGCCGTTCGCGGACCGCTTCACCGCGCCGCCCAACGGCAAGCGGATCCCGGCAGCGGTGGAGATCGTCAATGTCGGGGCCGTGCTCCCGGGCACCGACGCCGCGCGCAGCCGCGAGGCGATCGTGATGACCGGCCATTACGACTCGATGCCGAGCGACGTGATGGATCCGAAGACCGACGCGCCGGGCGCCATCGACGACGCGAGCGGGACCGCGATGGCGCTGGAGCTGGCGAACGCGCTCAAGGATCAGTCGCCCGCGATCACCGTGTACTTCGTCGCCGTCGCCGGCGAGGAGCAGGGGCTGATCGGCTCGCAGCATTTGGCGGAGCGGCTGAAGAGCGAGGGCGTGCAGGTGATCGCGATGGTCAGCGTGGACATCGCGGGAAACAGCGAAGGGCAGGACGGCGTGCGCGACGGCACCACCGCGCGCCTCTTCTCCGAGGGGACCCCCGAGGTCGAGTCCGAGGCGCAGAAGAAGCTCCGCCTGGCGGTGGGAAACGAGAACGACAGCCCGGCGCGTTCCTGGGCCCGGTACGTCCAGCGCACGGGCGAGCTGTACGTCAGCGGCCTCCGCTTGCGCGTGATGCTCCGCCGCGACCGGATCGCGCGCGGCAGCGATCACATGTCCTTCTCGCAGGCCGGCTTCCCGGCCATCCGCCTGAGCGAGGCGCGGGAGAACTACCGCGGGCAGCACCAGACGCCGCGGACCGAGAACGGGGTGCGCTTCGGCGACGAGCTCTGGCGCTACGACGCCGGGTACTCGGCGCGGATGTGCAAGGCGCTGGCGGCGGCGTTCGCCTCCCTCGGCTTTGCGCCGGCGCCGCCGCAAGAGGTGACGCTCGCGGGCGCGGTGTCGCCCGATGCGAAGCTGCGCTGGAAGCTCCCCTCCGATCCGCGGATCGCCGGCGTCGTTCTCTACCGGCGGCCCGCCGACGCGGTCGCCTGGGAGCGGGCGCTGTCGCTCGGCAAGGTGGCGGAGGTAGTCTTGCCGTCCGTGACCACCGACGACTGGTTCTTCGCGGTGGCGACCGAGGACGCGGCGGGGAACCAGTCGATCGCGCAGTCGCCGTCCGCCGTGGGGAGATGAGATGCGCATCGAACGCAAGGGGCCCGTCGCGCTGCTCCGCCTGGAGAATGGCAAGGCGAACGCCATCGGGCCTTCGTTCCTGGAGCGGCTCGAGGGATTGCTCGGGCAGATCGGCGACGCGCGCGCGGCGGTGATCACCGGCCAGGGCTCCGCCTTTTCCGCCGGCCTCGATCTGCCTTCGCTGGTCGATCTCGATCGCGCCACCATGCGCGCGTACATCCTGCGATTCAGCGCCTCGATGCTGCGCGTGTTCGAGCTGCCGATCCCGCTGGTCGCCGCCGTCAACGGACACGCCGTCGCCGGCGGATGCGTGCTGGCGCTGCAGGCCGACGTCCGCATCGGCGCCGACCGCGACGCGCGCATCGGCCTGAACGAGACCCAGCTGGGCATCGGACTGCCCTCGGCGGTGGTGGAGACGTTGCGCTGGCAGGTGCCGGGCCCCACGCTCGCGGCGCTGACGCTGGAGGGACGGCTGTTCTCCCCGCGCGAGGCGCTCCAGTCCGGAATCCTCCACGAGCTGGTCCCCGAGGGCGAGCTGCTGGACCGATCGCTGCAGCGCGCGTCCCTGCTCGCCGCCCTTCCTCCGGCCGGCGTCCGCATGGTGAAGCAGTCCCTCCGCCGTCCCGCCGCCGCCGCCGCCCGCGCCGCCGAATCTGCCGAGGCCGACCGCTGGCTCGACACCTGGTTCGCCCCGGAATCCCGAGACCGGCTGCGCGACACCGTCGCCCGCCTGAAGAGCAGGGCATGACCTCCGGCAGAGATCCGGGGACACCATACGTAACTCACCATGCCAACCCATGGGTCCAGGGATGTCCTCCGAAGGCGGCCTGAGGTTCGCGCTCCGGGCGCTGTCCCATCGCAACTACCGCCTGTTCTTCGCCGGCCAGACGGTCTCGCTGATCGGCACCTGGCTCACCCGCATCGCCACCAGCTGGCTCGTGTACCGGCTGACCGGGTCGGCGACCCTGCTCGGCGTGATCGCGTTCTGCGGCCTGGTCCCCACCTTCGTGCTCTCGCCGATCGCCGGCGTGATCGTGGACCGGCACTCGCGGCACCGGGTGATCGTCATCACCCAGGTGCTTTCGATGCTGCAGTCGTTCGCCCTGGCCGCCCTCTCCCTCGCCGGCGTGATCACCGTGGCCGAGGTCGCGGGCCTTCAGCTCCTGCAGGGCGTGATCAACGCTTTCGACACGCCCGCGCGGCAGGCGTTCGTGGTGGAGATGATCGAGGACCGCGCCGATCTCTCCAACGCCATCGCCCTCAACTCCTCGATGTTCAACGGAGCGCGACTCCTCGGCCCGTCGATCGCCGGCGTGCTGATCGCGGTGATCGGCGAGGGCGGATGCTTTCTCCTCGACGGCATCAGCTACGTGGCGGTGATCGGCTCGCTCCTGGCGATGAAGGTGAAGCCGTTCGTGCCGGCCGGCGGGCGCAAGCACGTGCTCCACGAGCTGCGCGAAGGGTTCCACTACGCCGCCGGATCCGCCCCCATCCGCGCCATGCTGGTGCTGCTCTCCATCGTCTCGCTCGTCGGCATGCCGTACACCGTGCTGATGCCGGTGATGGCCACGCTGCGGCTGCACGGCGGCGCGCACACGCTCGGCTTCCTGATGGCGGCGGTCGGCCTCGGCGCGCTCGGCGGCGCGATCCGGCTGGCGGTGCGGCGGACGGTGCTCGGTCTGGGCCGCACCATCGTGACGATGGCCGCGACGTTCGGGGTGACGCTGGTGCTCTTCGCCGCCTCCCGCACGCTCTGGCTCTCGCTGCCGCTCCTGGTGGCGGTCGGCTTCTCGATGATGCTGCAGACCGCCTCGACGAACACCATCCTCCAGACCATCCTCGAGGAGCGGATGCGCGGCCGGGTGATGGCCTTCTACACCATGGCGGTGATGGGAACGGCGCCGTTCGGCGCGCTGATCGCGGGCGCGGTCGCGGCGCGGGTCGGCGCACCCTGGACGATCGCGGCGGGCGGGGTGCTCTGCGCTCTCGCTTCCAGCTGGTTCGCGCTGCAGCTTCCGGCGCTGCGCAGGGAGCTGCGTCCCATCTACCAGAAGCTCGGGATCCTGCCGGAAGTGGCGAAGGGGCTGCAGGGGGCGCAGGACGTCCCTACGGCGCCGGCTGCATGACCGGACCGGCGGCGACCGGCTGCCGCTTCCGCTTGCGCGACAGCTTGTCGAGCGCGACGTACACCACCGGGGTGGTGAAGAGCGTGATCAGCTGCGAGAACAGCAGCCCGCCGACGATGGTGATCCCGAGCGGCTGCCGGAGCTCTGCGCCGGCGCCGTGGCCGAGCGCGAGCGGGAGGCCGCCGAAGAGCGCGGCGAGCGTGGTCATCACGATGGGGCGGAACCGGAGCAGGCACGCCTTGTAGATCGACTCCTTGGTGGAGAGCCCCTCCTCGCGCTCCGCCTCGATGGCGAAGTCGATCATCATGATCGCGTTCTTCTTCACGATCCCGATGAGCAGGATGATCCCGATCAGCGCGATGATGCTGAACTCGGTCCGCATCACCAGGAGCGCCAGCAGCGCGCCCACGCCGGCCGACGGCAGCGTGGAGAGGATGGTGATGGGGTGCACGTAGCTCTCGTAGAGCACGCCGAGCACGATGTAGACGGCGACCAGCGCAAACGCCACCAGGAAGGGCTCGGAGGCCAGCGACTGCTGGAAGGCCTGCGCCGTCCCCTGGAACGAGCCGCGCGCGCTGGCCGGCAGCCCGATCTCGCGCGACACGCGCCCGATGGCGTCCACCGCCTGCCCGAGCGAGACGCCCTCGGCGAGGTTGAACGAGAGCGTCACCGCCGGAAACTGTCCCTGGTGGTTCACGCTCAACGCCGTCTGCGACTGCGACACCTTCGCCAGGGCGCCCAGCGGTACCGGGTCGCCGGTGGCCGGGCGGACGTACAGCTTCTCCAGCTGGTCCGGGCTGTTCTGGAACTGCGGCTTCACCTCCATCACCACCCGGTACTGGTTGAGCTGGGTGTACATCGTCGCCACCTGCCGCTGGCCGAAGGCGTCGTAGAGCGTGTCGTCGATCACCTGCTGGGAGATCCCCAGCTTCGCCGCGGTGTCGCGATCGATGTCCACGTTCAGCATCAGGCCCTGCGTCTGCTGATCGCTGTTCACGTCGCGCAGCTGGGGCAGGGCGCGGAGCCTGGCAAGCACCTTGGGCGCCCACTGGTTCAGCTCGTCCAGATTCGCGTCCACCAGCGTGTACTGGTACTGGGTCCGCGAGATCCGGCCACCCAGGCGCACGTCCTGCACGTTCTGCAGGAAGAGGCTGATCCCGGGCACCCGCGCGGCCTTCACCCGGAGCCCGGCGAGCACCTGGTCGGCGGTCAGCTTGCGCTCGCCCCAGGGCTTGAGCTGCGCGAAGACGAATCCGCTGTTTCCCTGGCCGATGAAGGAGACGAAATGATCGATGTTCGGGTCCTGGGCGATGACGGCGTTCACCGCCTCCTGCCGCTCTTTCATCGCCGGGAAGGAGATGTCCTGCGGCGCGTCCGTGGCGCCCGCGAGCGAGCCGGTGTCCTGCTGGGGGAACAGCCCCTTGGGGATGACGATGTAGAGCCAGATGGTGAAGACCAGCGTCGCCACCGTGACCACCAGCATCAGCGCTTCGTGGTCCAGCACCCAGCGCAGCGCGCGGTCGTAGGCGCCGTGCAGCGCGGCAAAGGCTCGCTCCGAGGCGCGATAGAGGCGGCCATGCTTCTGCTCGTCCCGGGATCGCAGCAGGCGTGAAGCCATCATCGGCGTCAACGTCAGGGAGACCAGCGCGGACATGGCGATGGCGACGCTGAGGGTCACCGCGAACTCGCGGAAGAGGCGTCCCACATAGCCGCCCATCAGGAGGACCGGGATGAAGACCGCGAGCAGCGAGACGGTGATTGAGACGATGGTGAAGCCGATCTGCTTCGCGCCCTTCAGCGCCGCCTGCATCGGCCGCTCGCCCATCTCGACGTAGCGGGAGACGTTCTCCGTGACGACGATGGCGTCGTCGACCACGAACCCGGTGGAGATGGTCAGGGCCATCAGCGAGAGGTTGTCCAGGCTGTACCCGAGCAGGTACATCACGCCGAACGTGCCCAGCAGGCTGAGGGGGACGGCGACGCTCGGGATGCTGGTCGCCCAGACGCTGCGAAGGAAGAGGAACACCACCAGCACCACCAGCGCGACGGAGATGAGGAGCGCGAACTGCACGTCGGCGACCGAGGTGCGGATGGTGGTGCTGCGGTCCAGCGCCACCTTCACGTCCATCCCCGGCGCGACCGACCGGGTCAGCTCGGGGAGCAGCGTCTTCACCCGCTCGATCACGTCGATGATGTTGGCCCCGGGCTGCCGGCGGATGATCAGGAGCACGGCGCGCTCGCCGTCGGACCACGCCGCCGCCTGGCGGTTCTCGACGTCGTCGGTGACGTCGGCGACGTCGCCGAGGCGCACCGGGGCGCCCTTGTTGTACGCGAGGATCAGCGGCCGGAACCCCGCGGCCGAGGTGAGCTGGTCGTTGGCGTCGATGCTCCGCGTCTGGACGGCGCCGGAGAAGGAGCCCTTGGGAGAGTTTGCCGTCGCGCGCGAGAGCGTGTTGCGAACGTCTTCCAGCGAGAGCCCCACTCCGGCAAGGGCGGTGGGATCGACCGAGACGCGCACCGCCGGCTGCTGGGCGCCGCCCACGAACACCTGCCCCACCCCGGACACCTGCGAGATCTTCTGCGCCAGGACGGTGTTGGCGACGTCGAACATCTGGCTGAGCTGCATGGTCTTCGAGGTGAGCGCGACGATGAGGATGGGCGCGTCCGACGGGTTCACCTTGCGGTAGCGTGGGCGGCTGGGAAGGTTCGCCGGCAGGTCCCCTCCCGCCGCGTTCATCGCCGCCTGCACGTCGCGCGCGGCGGAATCGACGTCGCGGTCGAGCGCGAACTGGAGGGTGAGCGAGGACTGCCCCTGCGTGCTCGCCGACGTGATCTCGGTGATCCCGGCGATCCGGCCGAAGCGCCGCTCGAGCGGCGTGGCGACGGCGGAGGCCATCGTCTCCGGGCTGCCTCCGGGCAGCCCGACGCTGACGTTGATGGTGGGATTGTCGACCTGGGGCAGCGGGGCGACGGGAAGCAGGCTGTACGCCGCTCCGCCGGCCAGGACCACCGCCACGGCGAGCAGGGTGGTGGCGACCGGCCGGTGGATGAAGGGCGCGGAGACGTTCACGACGCCGGCGCCTCCGCGGGCATTGGCTCGGCGGGCTTTTCCTTGCGGCCGCGCCCGAGGAATGCGCCCAGCCGTCCCATGTACAGGTAGACGACGGGGGTGGTGTACAGCGTCAGCACCTGCGAGATGAGCAGCCCGCCGACGATGGAGATGCCGAGCGGCCGGCGCAGCTCGCTGCCCGTGCCGCTGCCCAGCGCGAGCGGGACGCCGCCGAGCAGCGCCGCCATGGTGGTCATCATGATCGGGCGGAAGCGCAGCAGGCAGGCCTGGTAGATGGCCTCGCGCGGCGCCAGTCCCTGGTCGCGCTCAGCCTCTAGCGCGAAGTCGATCATCATGATCGCGTTCTTCTTCACGATGCCGATGAGGAGGATGATCCCGATCAGGGCGATGATCGAGAAGTCGGTGCGGGTGATCATCAGGGCCAGGAGCGCGCCCAGTCCGGCCGAGGGAAGAGTGGAGAGGATCGTCACCGGGTGGATGTAGCTCTCGTAGAGCACGCCGAGGACGATGTAGACGGTGATCAGCGCCGCCAGGATGAGGATCGGCTCCGAGGCCAGCGAGTCCTGGAACGCCTGCGCCGTGCCCGCGAAGCTCGGGCGCACTCCGGGCGGCAGCCCGATCTCCGCCTCGGCGACGTGGATCGCGTCCACCGCCTCGCCCAGCGCCGCGCCGGGAGCGAGGTTGAAGGAGATGGTGGCGGCGGGGAACTGGCCCTGGTGGTTGATGGAGAGGGGAGAGACGCCGCGCTCGAAGTGCGCAAAGGCGCTGAGCGGCACCTGATCGCCGGTCTGGGATTTCAGATAGAGGTTCTGCAGCGCCTTGGGGCCCTGCTGGTCCTGGGGGCGGACCTCGAGGATCACCCGGTACTGGTTGAGCTGGGTGAAGATGGTGGAGGTCTGCCGCTGCCCGAAGGCGTCATAGAGCGTGTCGTCGATCACCTGGGGCAGGATCCCCATCCGCGCCGCC
>DASREU010000299.1:0-2824 GCA_035651935.1 Myxococcales bacterium
GCGGACGCTCGAGGTGCGCCCGGAGCGGAACTGGTTCGCGAGCACGTCCTCGGTCCCCACCGCGGCCTGCACCTGCACGTCTTCCAGCGTGTAGGTGAGGAAGAGGCGGAAGTCCTCCAGCCAGGGGGCCATGTTGGTGAAGTCGTATCCGGCGGTGACCGCGCCGCCGTTCGCCGTGCGATCGAATCCGGAGAAGAGCAGCTCGCTGCGGTAGAGGTCGATGGAGCCGGTCCACTGGGTGTCGAGCACATAGGGGTCGAGGTAGCTGAGCTGGAAGAGCTGCCGGATGCTGGAGATCTGCAGGGAGAGCGAAGCGGTGTGCCCGTAGCCGAGCAGGTTGTTCTGCGCCAGCTGCGCCTGCCCGAAGAAGTTCTCGCCGCCGGCGAATCCGAACCCGACCTGGAAGGTGCCGGTGAGCTTCTCCTTCACCGACACCTCGAGGATCATCGTGTCGTCGCTGCTCCCGCGCTTCTGGTTGATCTCCACGCTGTCGAAGAACCCCAGGGCGGTGATGCGGCCCTTCGAGGCGCGCACGCCGGTGCCGCTGTAGAGATCGCCCTCCGCGATCCGCATCTCGCGCCGGATCACCTTGTCGCGGGTCTTGTTGTTCCCCACGATCTCGATCTTCTCGATGGTGACGGGCTGGCCCTTCTGGAACACGTAGGTGAGATCGACGAGCCTCTTCTCCGGGTCGACGGCGGTGTCGGGAGTGACGTTCGCGTACGCGTAGCCCTTGTCCTTGTAGACGTCGAGCAGGCGGTTCATGTCGTTCTGCAGGCGCGTCTTGGAGAACCGCTCGCCGCTCCGGGTGGTCACCAGCGCGAGCAGCTCCTCCTTCGGCACCAGCAGGTCGCCGCTGACGCTGATCTTCCCCACGTCGAAGGGCTCACCCTCCTCGATGGTGACGGTGATGAAGATGTACCGCTTGTCCGGAGAGAGCTCGATCGCCGGCTTCCCGAACTTCACGTAGATGTAGCCGAGGTCGAAGTAGAGGCCCTGGAGGACGATCTCGTCGCGCTGGAACGCCTCCTCGCGATAGGTGCCCGCGCCGGTGAGGAACGAGAACGGCGTCCCCTCCTGGGTGAGCATCGCCTCCTTCAGCTCGGCGTCGGTCAGGGCGCGGTTGCCGACGAAGCGGATCTCCTTGACGGTGATCTTCGCGTGCTCGTTGATCTGGAAGATCACGTTCACTTCGTTGTTCGGCAGCGGGACGATCTTCGTCGTCACCTCGGCGAGGAAGAAGCCCTTCTCGACGTACTTCTCCTGCATCTTCCTCGCCGACTTCCGCACCACCTCCTGGTCGAGGATCTGGAACGGCTTCACCTCGATGGTGTCCTTGAAGTCGTCCTTGGAGAGCTCCTCGTTCCCCTCCAGCTTGACCTCGCGCACCGCGGGCTTCTCGCTGAGCAGCACCGTCAGCACGTAGCCGGTGGCCGGCGGTCGCGCGGGGCTGACGTCGAGCTTGACGTCGTTGAAGTAGCCCATCCGCCAGACCGCGAGCAGCGCGGCCTTCAGCTTCTCGCGGTCGTAGGTGTCTCCGACCTTCAAGGGAAGCACGGCGCGGATCGCGTCGGTCTCGACGCGGCGATTTCCCTGCACGTTCACGCGGCTGATGGCGCCGGTGTCCGGCACCGCTGCCGCCGCTTCGGCCGCCGTCTCCCCGGTGGGCACCGTGGGCGCCTCGCCGACTTTTTGCGCCGGCGCCGTCGCCGCCCCGGGCTCGCCGGCTACCGGAGATTTCTGCTCGCCGGGCGTTGCCGCCTGCCCGGGAACGGCGCCCTGCGCGGGCGCAGGCTGCTGCGCCAGCGCTGCCGTAGCTGCGACAGTCGTCAGGGTGGCGAGAAAGAGGATCGTCCGCATGGGGCGAGGGCGCGGACCCTAACCGAATTCCTCTGGTGCGACAACGGGAAAGGTCACCCCCGCGGCGAGAGGAAACCCGGGACGAGACGAGTTTCTATTCTTGCGTCGCGCCTGGAAAAGATCTCGCTCACCCAACGCGGCGTCGACGACCTCCGCAGCCGTACCGCCCTCTCCGCCTTGCGCCGCATCGGATCCATGAACACTTCCCATCGCGGGGAGGGGTCGAAATGACCTTTCAGCTCGGGTTCGAGACCGTCGGCAATGCGACGCTCATCGTCCACGACGGCGCGCCGCTGCTCGTCACCGACCCCTGGATCACCGGCAGCGCCTATTTTGGCAGCTGGGGGCTGGCGCACGAGATCCCGGCAGAGCAATCGGACGCCGTGCGTCATTGCCAGTACGTCTGGATTTCCCACGGCCACCCGGACCACCTGAGCGGAGATTCCCTGGCCCTGCTCAGGGACAAGGCGATTCTGGTTCCCAACCACCGCGGCTCGCGGGTCTTCGACGATCTGAAGGGCCAGGGTTTCGACGTCCGCGTCCTGCCGGACCGCGAGTGGGTCGCGCTCACGCCGCGGGTGCGGGTGCTCTGCATCCCCGACTACAACCAGGACGCGATCCTCCTCGTCGACATCAACGGCCGCCTGGTCCTCGACCTGAACGACGCCGGCGATCGCGGCTGGGGAACGTTCGTGCGCAATCTCGCGCGCGGCTATTCGCGCTCGTTCCTCCTCAGCCTGGTCGGGCGCGGCGCGGATCTGATGAACTACTTCGGCGAAGACGGGCGCAGGCTGCCGGAGCCGCCGAAGACGCCTCTCGGCGCCACGCTCTCGAACCGGACTGCGTACTGGGGCGCGACCACCGCCATTCCCTTCAGCGCCATGCACCGCTTCCAGCGCACCGACAGCGCATGGGCGGAGCCGTACACCTCGAAGGTCGAGGAGTACCCGGAAGGGTTCGATGA
>DASREU010000300.1:0-5260 GCA_035651935.1 Myxococcales bacterium
ACGGCGCAAGCACCGGAAAGGCGTAGTGGTGGAACTTGGTCGCGGAAAACCCGAAGACGGCGAACCCGATCAGGAACCAGAAGAGCAGGAAGAGCATCGCCCGCTCGCGCGCGCTCTGAGGCCGCAGCCGCACGCGCGCGACGACGGCCGCGGCGCCGGGAAATGCGAACACCCAGGGGAAGCAGTCGAACCCGATCTGCTCGACGAAATACGTGAACGTCCCGCCCGGCGTGGTGGTGTGGACCCCGAGCGCGAGGCGCTTGAAGTGATCGTGGATGATGAACCGCTCGAAGAACGTCTTTCCTTCGTCGTCGCGCCCGTCGAACGCGAACATGGTGCCGTACCAGGGCGCGCAGATGGCGAGGACGATCAGCGATCCTGCGGCGATGTGCAGGCGGCGCAGGCGGTGCCACTCGCCCGTGACCAGGCAATAGAAGAAGGCCACCGCGCCGGGCAGCGCGAACCCGAGCAGCCCCTTCGACAGCGTGGCGAATCCGACGAAGCAATAGAACGCCGCCGCCCAGCCCTCGCGCGGCTCCTCGTCCTCGAAGAGGACGATCATCAGGCAAGCCATCGCGCCTTCGAGGAGCCCGACGAACACCGGGTCCGGCACCGCCTGCCGGGCGAGGAACACGAAGAGCGGGCTGGTGAGGATGGCGAACGTGCCCAGCACCGCGCTCCGCCGGGTGAGCAGCCGGTTCGCCATCACGAACAGCAGCACCGCGCCGAGCGCGGTGATGGCCGCGTACGGCAGCCGCACGCACCATTCGGTGTAGACGCCGGTCCAGCGCTCGGGGCCGTTGGTGTTCGCGACCAGCATGCCGGACGCCATCAGCCAGAGGTCGAGCGCGGGCTTGGAGAAGAACCAGGCCGATTCCCACCAGGGATGGATGTAGTCGCCGCGGGAGATCATCTCCCGCGCCACCTCGCCGTAGTGCGGCTCCCACGGATCCCAGAAGCCCGTCGCGCCGAGCCAGGGGACGAACAGGAACGCCGCGAGCGCGACGAATCCGATCACCAGACGCCGCTCTGCGCGCATGGGCAGGAGCCAGCCCAGCCAGGGGATCTCGCGCACGAACCTCGGAAGCGTGTCGCCCCAATCCGGGCGCGGCGGCGTTTCGAGCGCTGTCGGCATTCGCGCCATCGAGTCCCGCGCCCGTAACATGCACGGCCCGCACGGGCAAGCTCAGCGCTGCTTGCCGGGCCAGGAAAATGTCGCGGCCATGCGCTCGATCAAGGAGGTGCTGCCGCCTGCCGGTTGAAGCACGATCAGCGCGACGGGCGCGTTCTCGCGCTGCATGCACGCGGCGCTCACCTCTGCCTGCCCGTACTCGCCGTCCAGCGTCCCGTCGACGCGCAAGGCGCCGGGGACGCTGTGCATCGCGGACGGCGCGCCGAGCTGGACCTGCTTGAAGTGGCCGAGGTCGCCGAGGCGCCAGAGGTCGTCCTCGATCGCCGTCCGCACCACGCGGTCGCAACTGCACTCGCGCCCGCGGCACGGCGTCGCCTGGACCAGCGTCGCCGAGCTGCGGAAGGACCCGGTGAGTCCGTTCGAATACGACGTGGACGTGAGCGAGCTCGCCGCGCGCCGCCACCCGAGGGGAATCTTCGCCTGGAGCTCCGACGGGCCTTCCCGCAGCGGCCCCAGGGCTGGCAGCGCCGGCGCCAGCAACATGCCGATCGCGATCGTGCCGAGCAGCGCACCCGCCGCCGCCGCCAGCCGCCGCCCCGCCGCGTCGCCAGGCCAGCGCCGCGGAGTGAGGAAGAACCCCAGCACGCTCCCGGTGAACAGCCCGCCCGCATGTCCCCAGTTGTCGACGCCCGCGGAACCAAGGCCGGCGGCGAACAGCGCCAGGAGCCACGGGACGATCCGCAGGCCGAAGTACGAGCGCAAGGTCCCGCGCACGCCGCGCCGCCACCCGAAAGCCGCGGATGCGCCGAGGACGCCGAAGGCCATCCCGGAAGCGCCGAGCGAGATGGAGTCGGCCCCGACCGCGGAGACGAGCGTGGTGCCCAGGGCGGTGAAGATCAGCAGCGCGACAAAGTCGGCGGGCCGCACCGCTCGCTCGAGCGCGCCGCCCACGTTCCAGAGCGCGAAGGCGTTGAAGGCGAGGTGCAGCGGGTCCTTGTGCAGGAGATTGGCGGCAAACAGGCGCCAGGTCTCGCCTCGATCGAGGATCAGGGGCGTGGCCTTCGCCCCATATGTCAGCAGCGCCGGAAGGCCGACCCCCGCCCGCAACCCGCCGGCGGCCAGCAGGATCACCACGGAGAGCACGAGCACCCCGATTGTCACCCAGGGAACACCGGCGATGGACAGCGCCTCGGATCCGGCGGGCTGCGCGGCCCCCGGATCGCTTGCAGGTTGCGGAAAAGCGGCTTCTTCCGTCCATGCGGGCATTTGCTCTAGGATGGCCACGATGGTGCCGAGGCGGCAGGCCCCCGCCCGCATCCGGGGAGCGCGATGAAGCTGATCATCGAGGACGACGAGGGTCGAAAGACCGTCGTCCCATTGATTCGCGACGAGATGACGATCGGACGTCAGGACGGCAACACGATTCGCCTGACGGAACGCAATGTTTCACGCCGCCACGCCCGCCTGGTGAAGGAGGACGGCAGCGTCCTGATCGAGGATCTCGGCTCGTACAACGGCGTCCGCGTCAACGGCGAGAAGATCGAGGGCCCGACGAAGATCAAGGAGGGCGACCTGGTCGAGATCGGCGACTACGATCTCGGAATCCAGGGCAAATTCGACGGGCCGGTCACCACGCCCTCGGTGGGGTCGCCGCGGCAGGCGACCATTCCTCCCGGCTCGATGAAGGCGGCCCCCAGGCCGCACCCGGGCGACGTCGAGACGCCTGCCGAAGAAGTCGCGCAGAAGACGCTGCCGCCCGACGCCGCGCCTCCCGCTCCGGGGACGACGCCGAATCCGTCGGCAGGCGGCGCCACGGCGATCATCCGGGTTTCGGATGTCACCGCCGGCGCCGCGTCCGGCGAGGTGCGCGACCTCGAGCGGTCGCAGATGCCGCGGCTGGTGGGTCTCGCAGGGCCCTTCCGGGGAAAAGAATTCTACCTGATGCGCAGCGAGGTGAAGTTCGGCCGGACCGACGAGAACGACATCGTCGCCGACCACCAGTCGGTCTCGCGCGCCCATGCCCGCTTCGTGCTGGAGGACGGGCAGTGGAAGGTCATCGACAACAAGAGCGCGAACGGGGTCCGGGTGAACGGCGACGAGTACGCCGTCTCGAACCTCAACCCCGGCGACGTGCTCGAGCTCGGCCACCTCAGGTTCCGCTTCTGCGCGCCCGGCGAGAAGTTCTCGCCGCCGCCGGAAAAGCCCGAAGAGGCGGCGCAGAAGGGCGGGCTGAAGCCGACCACCGCGGAGCTGATCGCCGCCACGCAGGGACGCCAGGTCGGCTCCCCGCCGGCGAAAACAGGGTCGCCGGCCGGGAAGATCGTCGGAGTCGTGCTTGCGCTCGTCGTGGTCGGGGGCGCGGCCGCTTTCTTCGCGATGCGCGCGCGGACGGCTTCGAGCCCGGACGCAGTGGCCGGCGAGGACGCCGTCAAAGCGGCCGACGTGCTCTTCAAGCAGCGCAAGTACATCGCCGCCAGCGAGCTGTACGAGAAGGCCGGCAGCACCGCGGCGCCGAACAGGAAGAAGGCCGCCGAGGAAGCGAAAGGCGAGGAAGCGTTCGCCGCGATGAAGGCGGCCATCGACGCGGGCGACGGCGACAAGGCGCGCACCCTCTTCGAGCAATGCGGCGCCGAGACGACGTACTGGTGCCAGAAGGCGCAGGAGCAGGCCGATGCGGTGAAGGCGGCGTACGCGAAGAAGCACCTCGACGCTGCTCGCGGCTCGAAGTCCGCCGGAAAGCTGGAGAGCTGCCTCGTCGAAGCGAACAACGTGCTCGGCTTCGATCCGTCCAACGCCGACGCGCAGGGGCTGCAGGCGCAGTGCCGGCCGCGCGAACAGGCGCGGGCGGAGCCGGCGCGCCAGGAAGGCCCGACCCCGAAGGAGCGCGAAGCGAAGGCGTCGCGTCTTGCGCGGTCCTCGCACGACAAGCTGGTTGCGCGCGACTTCGCGGGAGCGGTGAAGGACGCGAACGCGGCGCTCCAGCACTCGCCGGTGGACAAGAACACGCTGATGGTCTCGTACCAGAGCCTCGGATACGGCTACGCCTACCTGAACGACAAGCCGAACGCCGTGAAGTGGCTGGAGAAGTACCTGCCCTACTGCAGCAACGACTGCGACCAGGTCCACGCCTTCATCGGCAAATGACGTTGGGGCGGGCGGAGGCGTTGCGGTAGATTCGGCGGCCGCATCCGGAGAGGCCGTTCATGAAGCTGATCATCGAGGATGACGAGGGGCGCAAGACCGTCATCCCCTTGATCCGCGACGAAATCACCATCGGCCGGAACGAGGGGAACCTGATCCGGCTGGTGGAGAAGAACGTCTCCCGCAGCCACGGACGGCTGGTCCGGGAGGGCGGGCTCTACTACATCGAGGACCTCGGCAGCTTCACCGGGATCCGCGTGAACGGCGAGAAGATCGCGGGGAAGCGGCAGGTCGACGACGGCGATCTGATCCAGATCAGCGAATACGATCTGATCCTGCAGGCCGCGCCGGAGGAGAAGCCGGAGGCGAACGGCGTCGAGGCCGCGCAGGAGAAGAGCGCCGCGACCACCGCTCCGGAGGCCGTGGCGCAACCGCCGCCGGAGCCGCAGGCGGTGGCGCAGGCGGTGGCGCCGAAGCCCGAGCCGGAGGTCGTCGCCGCTCCGCCGATCGATGCCGAGGCCGACGCGCGCGCGCGCAAATTGGCGGAGACGGCGACCATCCGGCTCGCAGACCTGCGCGGCCCTGCCGGCGAAATCCCGGCGCAGGAGGTGCCGTTCGAGCAGCGGCCGAAGCTGGTGGGGATCTCCGGGAAGTACCGGGGCGACGAGTTCGTGCTCGATCGGAGCCCCATCGGGCTCGGCCGATCGGACGAGAACGAGCTGCAGCTGGAGCACCCGTCGATCTCGCGCAAGCACCTGCGCCTGCACCTCGAGAAGGGCAGCTGGAAGGTGATGGACGCCGAGTCCCGCAATGGCGTGCGCGTCAACGGCGAGCCGTACGCGCAGATCGCCCTGCGGCACGGCGACGTGCTGGAGATCGGGCACCTGAGGTTCGCCTTCGTGGAGCGCGGAAGGCTCTTCCACCTTCCTCCCGAGCACGCGCCGCTGGTCGCGGCGCCGCACCCTGCGCCACGGACGCGCACCGCGG
>DASREU010000301.1:0-19945 GCA_035651935.1 Myxococcales bacterium
GAGCAGCCGGCGGACGGTCGCCTTGCGGTTCACCCGCCGGAGAATGCCCTGAAAACGGGGGAGACGCGCGAGTTTCCGCGAAATGCGCGCGCGTCCGCCAGGCGGCGGCTATTTCCGGTCGTCGTCCTCGTCCCGGTGCGCGAGCGGGCCGCGGTTGTCGTCGTCCTGCAGGCCGTGGACGCCGCTTCCGCCAACGCCGGGACCGGCCTGGCCGCCGCGGTCGGACATGCCGCCTTGGGCGCGCTCGATCACGCCCTCCGGCAGGTCGCCCTGGTTCGCGGCGAGATTGTGGTTGTCGATGTCGCCTTTGTGATCGCCGGCCATGGCAAGCTCCTCAAGGCGTGTTGCGGGTCTTCGGATCCTGGACCCGGCCGCCTTCGCGCGGCGGCTCCGGCTCGCCGGTCCCGGCAGCGCCCGGCGTCGTGCCCGGCCGCTCGAGCGTCTGCGTCGGGACTGCTCCGCGCTCCTTGCGGCCCTGCATTCCCGCCCGTGGCGCGGCGCCGTGGGGAAGCTCGAACTGCTCCTGCCGCCGGCGCTCGTCGGCTTCCTTCGCGCCTTCCACCAGACCGCCCTCGCCGTCTTCCGGAACGAATCCTTGTCCGCCCATGCTTTGAATCTTGGCGATTCAATCCAGGGAAAAGAAGCACTTTCCGCATCCCGTCCCGGCCCTGTAGCATCCGCGGATGCGCAAGCTCGTGCTCGTGCCGGCCTTCCTCGCGCTCCTCGGCCCGCCTGCGTTCGCCATCACCTGCCCGGCCAAGGGCGGATCGGAATGGCGGGAATACAGGACCGCGCATTTCCTCCTCGACAGCGACATGTCCCGGTTCAAGGTCGAGTCGCTGGTGAAGGAGCTGGAGACGCTGCACGGGATGGTCCTGCGCGGACTCTATGGCGAGGGCGTGGAGATCCCGGCCCGCATCCGGGTGGTGGCGCCGTCGTCGCCGGGAGACTTCAAGACGCTCGCGGGCGATTCGAACGTCGGCGCGTACTTCAAGGCCGGCTGGAGCGGCGCGGCGGTGATCGTCCTGCCGGTGGTCGGGAGCCAGGCCTCGCGGGACGTCGTCGCGCACGAGCTCGCGCACGTCCTCTCGCATTTCCAGTTCCCCGAGCAGCCGAGCTGGTTCTCCGAGGGGCTGGCGGGGTTCTTCGAGACGGTGGCGCGGCGCGAAGAGCAGCGGCAGGAGTCGCAATTCAGCCATATCGTCCGCGGCAGCAGCACCATGGGCGGTGGCGTCGGGCTGATGCCGCTCAACTTCATGCAGGAGTTCAGCGAAAACGCGGGCCACGTGCCGGTCCGCGAGCTGTTCGAGTGGCGGGGCGAGGAGAGCCGGGGCGCGCCGGGCCGGTTCCATCTCTCGAGCTGGCTGCTCTATCACTGGCTGTGGAACCAGCGCAGCGCCAAGTTCGACGACTACCAGAAGCGGCTCGCGGACGGCGACGATCCCGCCGCTGCCTGGAAGGCCGCGTTCCCGGAATACGACCCCGCCAATCCGGACTCGCTCGCAGCGCTCGACGTCGAGCTGTCGCGGTATGGAAAGTCAGCGCGGTACGCCTTCTACAAGGTGAGCGCCACGCCGGACACGAAGATGAGCGATACGCTCCTCTCCTCGGCGGACGTCCATCTCCTTCTCCTCGAGGCCAGGCTGAATTGGCCGGACTCGCGCGAGGCGCTGATCCGGGCGGAGCTGGACGAGGCGCTCGCCGAGGATCCCTGGAACACCGAGGCGCTCGTCCAGAGGGCGCGCCTCGACGGCAAGGAGCCGCCGATCGAGAAGCTGCGCGCGAGCGCGGACACCCGGAAGGGCGACTACCGCGCGTGGCTCGCGCTCGCCGGGTCGACCCGGAACGACGACGAGCGCCGGCTTGCGTACCAGAAGGCCGTGGAGCTGAATCCGGAGTCCGCGCGCGCGCAGGAGGGAGTGGCGAGGGCGCTGACGGCGGAAGGCCGCGCGCGAGAGGCGCTTCCGTTCGCGAATCGGGCGCTGGATCTCGAGCCGTGGAACCCGAGCATGGTCGAAGCGCTCGCGCTCGCCGCGCACCGCCTGGGGAAGTGCGTCGAGGCCGTCAAGCTCGAGCGCCGGGCCGTGCGCATGTGGTCGCGGAGCGACGCCGCGCCGGCGGACATCGCAGGCCGCGTCGCCGCGCTGGAGAGCGGCTGCAAGCCCGCAGCGAAGTAGACCCTGCGTTCCGCCGCTCGCGCGGCGGGCCTGCGTGCGCCCGCACGGACGGGGATTGTCGGCGTGCGCGAGCGCACCAACCGTTGCGGGGACCACTGACCGGGGGTTCCTGAATGCCGAAAGTGCTCGCAGTCGCGATCGCGTGTCTCGCCTTGCCAGCGGCAGCGCAGACGACCACCACGGTCACTTCGCAGCCGCAGCAGCAGGCGAACCCTCCGCCGCCACCGCCGCCGTCGACGACGGTGACCACGCAGTCGCAGCCGCAGCCCTCGTCGCCCTCGACGCAGGTGGTGGTGAACCCGAGCGACCCGAACTACGTGCCGCCTCCGCCGCCCAGGACCGAGGGCGGCGACGTCGGCGGCGTCGCCGCGGCGCCGACCGGCCGCTCCGCCGTCGCGATCATCGCCACCGACGCGGTCTACGGCGGGGTCGCCGGCGCCGTGATCGGCAGCGGGATCACCCTGATCGACCAGGGAAACAACTGGGCGCGCAACCTCATGGTGGGAGCGGGAGTGGGGATCCTCGCCGGCGCCGCCTATGGCGTCTACGAGTCGGCGAATCAGCCGCCGCCGCGTCGCGCGGTGGCAGACAACGATCCGGCCAGCTCCAACGTGAACGGGACGGCGTTCACGGCGATGGCAGGAAGGTTCTGAACGCAGCGCGCGCCGCCGCCGCGTCGAGTCGCGGAACGCCGACCTGCTCCACCGCTCGCGCGCCGCACCAGGCGCCGAGCCGGACCGCGCGCTCCAGCGGAATGCCACGCGCGAGACCTGCGGCGAATCCGGCGAGGAAGCAGTCCCCGGCGCCCGTCGGGTCGCGCTCTTCTGCGGGCTCCGCCGGAACGTGCAGATGAACCCGCGGGCCGAGGACGATACAGCCGCCGGGTCCATCGGTGATCAGGAGCGTCAGCCGCTGTCGCAGGGACATCAAGTCGAGCGCCTGCGCTTCTCCGCGGCTCGCCTTGAGGAAGTCGATCGCCTGCAGCGCTTCCGGGTCCGGCGCGCGGAGCGTCACCGTCCCATCCGCCGCGATCTCCCGCAGGATCGACTGGGCGTCCGCGATCACCGTCCGGCTGATCTCGCGCATGCGCCACAGCGTCCGGAGCGGCAGCTCTCCGGCGATGGCGCAGGCGAGCGCCACGGCGTACTCGCCGTCCAGGTCCGCGGGCTCGAGGGGCGGCGCCACTGCCTCGACCCGCTGCTGCCGCTCCCGGCCGCGGTAGTCGTCGATGAAGGCCGTGGTCCTCCCCGGCGCGACCTGCGGCTTCTGGGAGACTTCCCCGGGATAGAGGAAATCCTCGCCGACCTTCGCCACCACCCGATGCGGCTCGCCGAGCGCGTGCAGGATGGCGGAGGCGTACGCCGCGGAGCCGCCAAGCGCACCGTGCTCGCCCGCATTGCCGAGCAGCGTGTCGTGGCAATAGTGTCCCGCGACGAGGATCACCGTTCGCTTCTCCCACCCCGGTCGCTGCCGTGCAAACGCTTCCGCGAATCGAGACCCTGTTCGAGAGTCGTCAGCCAGGGATCGGGCTTCCGCCTCGCCTCTCGGAGGCGTACGGCGGCGATCTCTGGCTTCCACCGGAGTGCGTCTTCGCCAACTTCGTGGAATCCGTCGACGGCGTCGTCGCCTTCCCCGACGCCAAGGGAGAGTCCGGCGGGATCGTCAGCGGCGGCTCGGAGGCGGATCGGTTCGTGATGGGGCTGCTCCGCGCCTGCGCCGACGCGGTGCTGATCGGCGCCGGGACCCTGCGCGCCGCCCCGCGCGATCTCTGGTTCCCGGAGACGATCTTTCCGCCTGCCGCGCCGCTCTACGCCGAAGTCCGCCAGAAGCTCGGCCTCCCGGACCACCCCGCGCTGTACGTGGTCAGCGGCTCGGGCCGCCTCGATCCGGCGCACCCCGCGCTGCAGGGCGGCGTGGTGCTGGGCGGGAAGCGTGAGCCGCAGGAGATCGTGGCCGCGGTGCGGGGCGACGGACACCGCCGCATCCTCTGCGAGGGCGGTCCCGGGCTGTTCGGCGAGCTGCTCGCGGCGAAGCTCGTCGACCAGCTCTTCCTCACCTTCTCGCCCCGCCTGTTCGGCCGCTGGCACGGGGATGCGCGCAAGGCGCTCGCCGAGGCGCGCGACCTCGCGGGGATGCCGCTCGAGCTGCTCTCCCTGCGGCGCGCGGGATCGCACCTGTTCCTCCGCTACCGGTGCGGATGATGGTGGTGGGCGTCGGAGACGTGCGCGTGCGCGTGCGTCAGCGCCTCGTGGCGGTGCGGATGCGCGTGCGGCTCGGTGAAAGCGCCGGCGTGCGCATGCTGGTGGTGCGCATCGTGCACGTGCTGGTGGTCGTGCTCGAGCGGCTCGTGCGTATGCGCGTGCGCGTGCTGCGCCGCCAGGAGCGCCCAGACGCCCGCAGCCATCAGCGCCGCCGCGCCGAGATCGGCGAGAGCGGGCCGGTCGCCGAGCAGCGCCATCGAGGCGAGCGCTCCGGCGAACGGCGCCGCGGCGAACAGCGCCGCCTGGCGCGCCGCTCCCAGCGACCGCTGCGCGCGCAGGTAGAGCAAGAGGCTCATGCCATAGCTGACCGCGCCGAGCGCGAGCGCGCCGCCGGTCGTGCGAAGAGGCGGCACCGACTGCCCGACCGCGAGGGCGATCAGCAGATTCGCGGTCCCCGCGCAGAGCGCCTTGACGCGCAGCACCTGCACCGGGTCCTTGAGCGCCAGCCGGGCGGCGATGTTGTTGTCCAGCGCCCAGAAGACGCAGGCGAGGGCGATCGCGCCCGCGCCGGCAACCGATCCCGCCCACTCTCCCCGGAGGCCGAGCAGCGCGCCGCCGCAGACCACCAGCGCGGCCGCCAGCGCCTCGCGCCGGGAAAGATGCTCGCCGAACGCGAGCACCGCGAGCGCGATGGTGAAGGGCGCTTCCAGGTTGAGGAGGAGCGACGCGGTGAGGCCGCTCACCCGCGAAAGGCCCCACAGCATCAGGACGGGGCCGAGCGCGGCCCCCGCGATCACCGCGCCGGCGAGCCAGGGGACGTCGGCGCGGGTGAGCGGAGCCTCCGCGCGCCGCCGCGGCGCGAGCAGGAACGCGGCGCCGGCGCCGAGGTAGAGCAGGGCGGCGAGCGAGAGCGGCTGCGCGGTCGGCAGGAGCAGCTTCGCGATCGGCGCCCCCAGGCCGAAGAGCAGGGCGGAGGAGAGCCCGAGGGCGGATCCGCGCAGCCGATCCCCTGCGTCCATTCCGGGGAGCTTACGCCGAGAGCGCCTGCGAGAGGTCCTCGATCACGTCCTCGGCGTCCTCCAGGCCCAGCGAGAGGCGCACCAGGTCGTCGTGGATGCCGATCGCCTGCCGCTCCTCGGGGGTGAGCTCGAAGTAGGACATGTACGCAGGTTGCTCGATCAGGGTCTCCGTCGCGCCGAGCGACGGCGCGATGGTCGCCAGCCGGCAAGCGTCGATCACCCGCGAGGTCTCGCGCACGTCGCCGCGAACGCGGAAGCTGACCACCCCGCCGAATCCCTTCATCTGCTTCGCGGCGATGGCGTGATCCGGGTGGCTGGGAAGGCCGGGGTAGAACACGGCCCGCACCCGGGGATGCTGCTCGAGCCACTTCGCCACCGTGAGCGCGGTCTGGTTCTGCCGTTGCACGCGCAGCGGGAGCGTCTTCAGCCCGCGGACGAGGAGGAACGCGCTCTGCGGATCGAGCACGCCGCCGAGGACTCCCCGGAGGTCCTTGATCGCCTGCACCAGCCCGGCCCGGCCGCAGACGGCGCCTGCCAGCAGATCGTTGTGCCCGCCGAGGTACTTGGTGCAGGAGTGCAGCACCAGATCGGCCCCCAGCTCCAGCGGGCGCTGGTTCACCGGCGTGGCGAACGTGCCGTCGATGATCAGGTTCGCGCCCGGACAGGCGTCGCGGGCGCGGGCGAAGAGGGAGAGATCCGCCACGCGCAGGTACGGGTTGGTCGGCGACTCCGCCAGGATCACCTTGGTGCGCCCCGGCCGCAGCGCCCGCCGCAGCGCGGCCTCGTCGCCTGGCTCCACCAGCGTGGACTCGATCCCCAGCCGGGCGAGGAATCTGGTGACGAACTGCCGCGTCCGCCGGTAGCAGTCGCTGGTGAGGACGACGTGGTCGCCCGCCTTCAGCAGCTCGAAGAGGGCGGTGGTGGCCGCGGCCATCCCGCTGCCGAAGAGCGCCGCTTCCTCCGCGCCCTCCAGCACCGCGAGCTTCTGCTCGGCGGCGCGCACGGTCGGGTTCCCGTAGCGGCCGTACTCCTCGCGCTCGACGTCGCCGTTGAAGTACCGCTCGATCTCCGCGGTGTTCGCGAAGGCGTACGTCGCCGACCAGACGATGGGGGTGGTGACGGAGTCGAACGCCTTCTTGCGGGGCTCGCCGCCGTGGACGGCGAGCGTCCCCGGCTTCGGTTCGGAAGAGCGGATGTTCGCCACGGTGGGAAACCTTCCCGCCCACCGCGATCCGCCGCTGAATGGAACCCAGCCGCTTAGAGTGAGATTTGTAAGGCGCGTCACTCAAGGTGGGCAAAATTCCGCGCCGCCCGTCGCCGGGCAGGCGGAACCTAGCAGACGCCGCGACCGTGTCAAACGGGCTTTGGCGCCATCAGCACCAGCACCGCCGCCCGGCCCTGCGAGCGGTTCTCGATGCCGTGCTCGCTCCCGGCGGGCGCCAGCACCGCCTCGCCGGCGCGAAGCTCCTGCTCCTCGTCGCCGATGCGCGCGTGCACCGCCCCTTCCAGCACCGCGTAGACCTTGTCGGCGCCGGCGTGCGCGTGCGCCTTCTGCGCCTGGCCGGGCTCGAGGCAGTACACGTCGAGGAAGAAGCGCTCGGTCTCGAAGAGATTGATCTTCTGCATCTTCGAGCCGTCGAAGCGGCGCTGCGAGAGGACGGCGACCTTCATGGGCGAGGCTCCAGCGGCGAGATGCCGGCCGCCTCGAAGAGGGCCATGTCCTCCGCGTACGCCGGGTTGCCGGTGGTGAGCAGCTTGTCCCCGAAGAAGACGCTGTTCGCCCCGGCCAGCATGCAGAGGAGCTGCGCCTCGTCGCTCATCTGCTGCCGACCCGCGGAGAGGCGGACCATCGCTCGCGGCATGAGGATGCGCGCCGTCGCGATCGCCCGCACCATGTCCAGCGTTCCCACCGGCGGCGCGTCGCCGAGCGGCGTCCCGTGCACCGCGACCAGCATGTTGATCGGCACCGATTCGGGATGCGGATCCTGCGCCGCGAGCGTGCGCAGGAGCTCGCAGCGATCGGCGACCGATTCCCCCATCCCGACGATGCCGCCGCAGCAGACGCCGATGCCGGCCTCGCGCACGCTCTGAAGTGTCCGCAGGCGGTCCTCGTACGATCGGGTGGTGATGATGTCGCCGTACTTCTCCCGGCTGGTGTCGAGGTTGTGGTTGTACGCCGTGAGTCCCGCCTCCTTCAGCCGCCGCGCCTGGTCGGGCGTGAGCATGCCGAGGGTGCAGCAGGCTTCCATCCCCAGCGCCTTCACGCCCCGCACCATCTCCAGCACGCGGTCGAACTGCGCGCCGTCCTTCGCCTCGCGCCAGGCCGCGCCCATGCAGAATCGCGACGCGCCCGCCTCGCGCGCCTTCCGGGCTGCCGCGAGCACCTCTTCGACCTGCATCAGGGGCTCGGCCTCGACGCCGGTCTGGTAGCGCGCCGCCTGCGGGCAGTACGCGCAGTCCTCCGGGCAGCCGCCGGTCTTCACCGAGAGCAGCGAGCAGAGCTGCACCTTGTTGTCGCCGAATTCCCGGCGGTGAACGGTCTGGGCGCGGTGGATCAGCTCGAGCAGCGGAAGGTCGTGGATCGCGCGCACCTCGGCGAGCGTCCAGTCATGTCGGATCATGCGCCGCTGAGTATCACGCGACCGCGTCTTCGACCACGCGGTTGCGACCCGCCTGCTTGGCTTCGTAGAGGGCGGCGTCCGCGCGCTTGAACAGGTCCTCGGAGGTGGCCATCTCCCCGTTCATCGTGGCGACTCCGATGCTGATGGTGACGCGCACCTGCCCGGCGTCGGTCTCGATCGGCTCTTCCGCCACCGTGCGGCGGATGCGCTCCGCGAGCACCGTGGCGGCGCTCTTCTCGTCCGCGCCGGGGAGGACGATGGCGAACTCCTCGCCGCCGTAGCGCCCGAGCAGGTCCACGGAGCGCAGGGTGGACTTGCAGCGGTCCGCGAGCACGCGCAGCACCTGGTCGCCCACGTGGTGGCCGTGCTTGTCGTTGATCCGCTTGAAGTGGTCGACGTCGAGCATCATCGCGGTGAGGGCGTGACCGAAGCGGCGGGCGTTGTCGTACGCCCGCTGCGCCTGCTCCATGAAGTGGCGCCGGTTGTAGGTCTTCGTCAGCCCGTCGTAGGTGGCGTTGCGTTGCACCTCGTCGAACAGGCGCGCGTTTTCCACCGCCATCGCCGCGGGCTGGGTGAGTGAGAGCGCGAGGCGGACCTCGGCGTCGGAGTAGGGCTCGCGGCGGCTCTCCAGGCAGACCACCCCGATCACCACGCTGCGCCGGACCAGCGGGAGCGCCATCATCTGGCGGCCGTCGTTGAGCGCCGGCTGGTGCGTGAACACCGCCTCCTCCACCGGCGCGCAGGTGGGGACGAGCCGCTGCGAGACTTCCTTCCCGCGCGGTCCGCGGGTGAGGAAGACCTCAAGCGCCTCGCTCTTCTCCACAAGCACCGAGGCGTCGTCGTAGCGGACCGCCCGCGCGAGCGAGTCGAGGAGCTTGTCCAGCACCTCTTCGAGCTTCAGCGACTCCGAGAGCGCGAGCGTCAGCTTCAACCCCTCGCGTTCGCGCAGGCCGCGGGTCATGGTGTTGAAGGCGTCCGCCAGCTCGCCCAGCTCGTCGCGGCTCTTCACGTCGACGTTGGTCTCCAGCGCGCCGCCGGTCACCGCCAGGGCGGCCTCGCGAAGCTCCTGGACCGGGGCGGTGACGGTGCGGACCGAGGTAAACCCGATCAGCACCGCGGCGAGAAGGCCGAGCGCGAGCCAGAGGTAGGCGTCGCGCGCGAGATGGCGGAGCGGGCGCAGCGCCTCGTCCGCGGACTCCTGCACCACCACCGTCCACCCGAGCAGCGGGACCTGCGCGCTGGCGCCGAGCCACTCGCTGTTCTGGGCCCCTTTCATCAGCGGGTGATCGCGGAGGCTGGCCTGCTTGAACATCAGCTGCTGATCGGGGTGGACGATGACCTTTCCCTCTCCATCCAGCAGGAAGGCCGCGCCGGACTCGCCAGGACGGAACCGGGCGAAGCTCTCCCCCATCCGCCGCAGCGACACCTCGACGGCCACCACCCAGCGCTCCCCCTCGTCGTCGCCCGGCACGGCCACGGCGAGCACCAGGCGCGGAACCGGCTTCTTGTCGGCGTCGGCGAGCACGTAGATCGGCCCGATGGCGAGGCCCGCCTGGAGCGCGCCCTGCAGCGGCACCTTGCCGGCGTAGGCCGCGAGCGCAGCGTCGTCGATCGGCTCGTGCTCCGAGGCGAGCGCTCCTTGCAGGCGGGGGAAGCGGATGGTGTTTCCCACCGCGTCTGCCTTGGCGTCGAAGAGGCCGACGATGTCCGCGCCGCGCGTCTCCTTGTAGATGAGCAGCAGCGCAGCATCTCGGGCCTCGGGATCCAGCTCCCCGAGGCGGAGAGTGGAGGCGGCGAGGGTGAGCGAGTCGAGCTTGTCGACCAGGGTGCGGTGCACTTCGGCCGCGAGCGCCCGCGCGTCCTGCGCGTAGATCTCGTCGAGCTGGCTGCGCAGCGCCTCGCGGCCGCGCGGCAGGGTGAACGCCGTCGCCAGAAGGAGCGGAAAGCAGGTGGCGGCGGCGAGCAGGAGCGATAGCTTGACCGGCAGGCGCATCAGGCCCCTTGCACGCAGATCGGCATCCCTTCTGGGCGCCGGCAGGGCGATGCTAGCACGCGCGCTTTTCTGCGCGAATTCAGGGATGTGCGAGCTTGTGGGCGGCGCGCGACAGAGCGTCGTCGACCTTCTCCGGAGCCCCGCTGCCCTGCGCGAAATCGGGTCCGCCGCCTCCTTTTCCGTCCAGCACCGTCAGGGCGTCCTTGAGCAGGTCCCCCATCACCGGGCCTTTGGAGCCCTTCGGCCGGGCAAAGACGAGGTGCGCGCGGCCGTCCTCGACGGCTGCGAGCAGCGCGGTCGCGCCGTCCTGCGCGAGCGACTGCGCCACCGCGCGCGCGAACGCCGCGCCCCGGCCGAGCTTCGCAACTACCGGAGAGCCCTGCGCTTTCAGGCGCGCCGCTTCGAGCGCCGCCAGATCTTCGAGCAGACCGTCGGCGGCCTTCCGCCGGGCCTGCGACTCGGCCATCGCGCGGGAGGCGGCTTGTGCGACGTCGGCGGGCGCGGTCTTCAACGCCTGCGCGGCCGCCGCGAGCGTTTCGGTCGCCTCATGGAGCAGGCGGACGACGCGCCCGCCGCAGGCGAACTCGACGCGCGACTTCCCGTCGCCCCATTTCTGCGCGTGCAGCACCGCGATGCACCCGACTTCACCGGTGCGCGCGGGATGGGTGCCGCCGCAGGGCGAGGCGTCGACCCCTTCCACCAGCACCACCCGGTCGCCCTTCACCGGCTCCTTCCGCAACGCCAGCCTGCTGCGCTCCTCGCCCGTGAAGTCGCGCGCCACGACCGGCAGGTCGCGCCAGACGCTCTCGTTGGCGAGCGCCTCTGCGCGCGCGACCTCCAGCCGCGGCAGCGGGGTGTCGAGGTCGATGGTGCAGGTGCGTTCGCCGAGATGGAACGAGATCGTCGGCGCCGAGAGTCTGTCGAACGCGGCGGAGAGCAGGTGTTGCCCGTGGTGCTGCTGCATGTGGTCAAACCGGCGGGCCCAGTCGATCTCCGCGGTGACCGCGCCCGTCGGGATCGGCTTGTCGAGCAGGTGCAGGATCGCGCCGTCCCGCTCCTGCGTGTCGAGCACCTTCACCCCGCCCAGCGCGCCGCGGTCGCCCGGCTGTCCGCCGCCTTCGGGGTAGAACGCGCTGCGGTCCAGGACGGCCGCGGGCCGCCCATCGAGGTCGCGGACCTCGAGGACGCGCGCATCGAACGATCGCATGTACGGATCCTGCAGATAGAGGCGCTCGGTCATCGCGCCGGGAACTTAGCCGATCCGCGCAGGGATTGCGTTTTGGCGCACGGCCTGCGCCGCCCGCAGCGCGCAACGGTTTGCGCCCTCTGCGGATGCTTGCGCGGCGCGATCGGATCGCGGGTTGCAATGCAGTGCGGCAGAGGTGCTCCGAATGATCAAGACCATCCTTTGTGCAGTCGAGGGCTCGCCTGCATCGCATGACGTCCTCCGCTACGCCGCCCGCCTGACGCGGGACCTTTCTGCGCATCTGATCCTGCTCCACGTCGAGTCCGAGCCGCGCGGCGGAGTGCTCTTCACCGCCTACAGCCCGGACGCCCCCCCGGACGAGGAGCGCTGGAACAAGATCGCTTCAGGCCTGCTCGGCGACCCCGTCGAGGTCCACTACGCCACCGGCGACGCGGCCGAAGAGATCGTCCGATTCGCGCGCAATGCCCACGCCGATCTGATCGTCCTCGGCACACGCGCCCGCAGCAAGACCTCGCTGGCCGTCGGTTCCGCCGTCAGCGCCGTCCTTCCGCATGCACCCTGTCCGGTCACGGTCGTTCCGGCCTCCGCGGTCGCCGGTGAGGAATCGGAGAGCGAAGCCGCCTGACGCCCACCGCGCGAGGGTGGGGTCATGTTCCCGGCAGGCGAAGTTGCGCGCGCGCTGGATCGCTGCGGCGCTTCGGGCGCGAGGCGGGACCGAGGACGTCGCGGCCGCCGTAAAGGGGCGAGGCGTCGCGCTCGGCTTCCAGGAAATCGTCGAGCGACGGACCCGTCGCGGCGCCTTCGAGGAGGCGAGCCTGCTCGTCGAGGCGGTGGATGGCGTCGAGCTTGTCCGTCTGGCCGAGCTTCGCCGCCGTGACGGCCTGCTTGAGGACGCGGATCGCGCGGTCGTAGACGCTCAGCGGGACGGGGAATGGATGCCCGTCCTTGCCGCCGTGCGCGAGCGAGAAGCGCGCCGGGTCCGAGAACCGGCAGGGCGCGCCGTGGAGCACTTCCGCGACCGCCGCCAGCGACTCCACCGTCCGCGCTCCGACGCCGGGCTGCAGCAGCAGATCAGGGAAGTCCGCCGGCCCTCGTTCGCGCGCGGCGGCGAGCGTCGCGTGGAGCCGGCGAAGGAACACGTCGGATCGGCGGACGTCATGGTGCGCCGGCATCTGCAGGCGGGGAAGCTCGCGGAGGACGCGATCCGGGTCGCGTGAGAGCTCGAGCGCCGCCGATCGCGACGGTCCCGCACGGCGGTCGGTGAGATTGACGATCGCGCCGCCCGGACGCCCCTCGATGGCGGCGTGCGGCTCCTCCACGAAGCTGCGCACGCCTTCCGAGAGCCAGTGATACCGGCGCGCTTGCACCCGATCGGTGTTCATCCCTTGCTGCACCACCGTCCACGCGCCGTCGTTCGCGACCACGAAGCCGTGCAGGTACAGCTGGAAGCCGTCCTGCACCAGCGCGCTGTCGACCTTCGCGACCAGGCGGCTCGTCCGCGCCAGGAATGAGCCGTCGAGCCCGGTGCGATCGCCGAATTCGATCAGCTCCGCCGGCGTGTTGCGCGAGTGGCGGCCGCGCCCGCCGCAGACGGTGAGGCCCAACTCGCGCTCGCGGCCTGCGAGGCCGCGCTTGAGGGCGCCGAGCACGCTGGTGGTGATGCCGCTGGAGTGCCAGTCCATCCCCATCACGCAGCCGAGGGCCTGGAACCAGAAGGGATGCGCGAGGCGGCGGAGGACGCCGTGCGGCCCTTCCTCCAGCACCAGCGCTTCCACCATCACGGCGCCGAGGCGCGCCATCCGCGAGGCCAGCCAGGCCGGGACGCGTCCGCCGTGGAGAGGAAGGTCTGCGCTGCCCGTGCGACCCATACGGGCGTTCAGTATAACTCAGGCGCCGAGGCGCCGCGCGTGGCCGAGGCGGACGAGGCTGCGCCGCACCGGCTCGCCGATCGGATCCGGGCAGACGCTGCGCAGGCGGCAGGTGGCGCATTCGACTCCGGTCCAGACCGATTCGAACAGCGCCTGCACGCGATCGACGGTCTCGAAATCCTCGGTGCAGAGGCCGAGCTCGAAGTTCCGCTTGCCTTCGCTCTTCGCGCCGAGGCCGGCGCCGGTGAAGTTGGCGCTGCCGACGTAGACCCAGGCGTGGTCGACGAGGACGGCCTTGAAGTGCACGCGCGGGCAGATCTTCAGGGTCAGGCCGCCGCGCGTCAGGCGGCGGCGTTTCTCGAACGAGGCGCGGAAGGGCCGGGAGGGCAGCTCGGCGTGGAGGATGCGCAGCTCCACACCGCGTCCAGCGAGCTCGGAGAAGAGCGCGAGCACCGAGGCGAAGCTGCCGCCGCGCTCGATGTGCATGTCCTTGAGGTTCGCGGTGGCGATCAGCACCGACTCGCGGGCGTGCGAAAGCTTGTCGAGGATCACCTCGCGATAGAGCTCGCTGCCCGACAGGAGCGATGCCTCGATGGCGCGCACGGGCACAGCAATGCCACCGTGCGCGCCGAGGGCAACTTTACTGCGAGCAGCCGGTGGCGGTGCGGATGCCGTATTTCGGCGCGCCGGCGTTTCCGGTGTTGCGCGCATCGCGCCGCAGAGAGGGCCAGGGCGTGTCGGCGAGGCCCGCGTCGTCGGTCAGAAAGGCGTAGACGGTCGCGCCGCTGGCCGCGAACAGGCGGCCCTCGCAGTCCATGGTGGCGTACCGCAGGATCGTGCCGGGCGGGTCGAAGGTCCACGAGAGCTGGTTGCCTTCGTAGGCGTCGAGGGTGCCGGTGCGCCGTGGCAGGTAGAGATGGCCGTCGGAGCCTTGGAGGGGCGTCAGACCTGGAGTCGTCGCTCCGGACAAAGTGAGGAAGGTGGTCCTGGCGCCCGTCGCCGGATCGAACGTCGAAACGAACGTCGAGGTCCCGTTCCCCAGGTCTGCGCCGTACAGCTTGCCATCGATTCCAAAGATGGGCTCTCCGGCGAGCCCCGCTGTCAGCGCGTCGGACCAGAACGGCGCGGTGATGGGACGGGTGAACGCGGGATCGATCTTGAGCAGGATGCCGGCGCCCGTGGCAGGCCTCGTTGCGGCATAGAGGTTCGTGCCGTCGGTGATCACTCCGAAGTAGGGCACGCCGGGGTTCGTGGAATCCACGTTCACGGACCCTAACGTTCCATCCGCCGCGATCGAATGCCTGGTGAGCCGCGAGGTGCCACCACCGGCAGTCTGCGTCGCGAAGATCACCTGCTGGTTGAAGATCAGCGGGGCGGCATGAAAATCGCGGTTGTCGGTTGCTACCGACGTCGCGTCCGTCGCCGACGTCGCTCGCCAGAGCTTCGAGTTCGGGCTCGCGATGCCGTCAGGAAGCACGAGCTCGTCGACGATACTCGAGGCGATCGTCACCTGCGTCACCGCCGGAGAGACGACGAAGCTGGTCGACGTGGTGGCGTTCGTCCATGCCGATCCTCCGTCGGGCTCGAACGCGTAGAAGTCACCGAGTGCTCCGGCGGCGTAGATGCGCGCCGTGCCGCCGTCGCCGGCCCCGATCGCCGCCGTCCCGGTCACGCCTTCCGATGTCGTGAACGCGGTGAGGGTCGCGCCCCAGTGCGTCGCCGGCTGGTCTCGGGCGACCGAGTACACGGTGTTGCCCGTCCCGCCGTCCATGCTGACGATCAGGTCGCCGTCGGGATGCACGGCGAGGCCGGAGACGGCCGACCCCGCGAGCGTCGCCTGCCACAGCATCCGGGTGGTCCGCGCGGACGCCGTGGTCGTCGCGGCCTTTGGCGACTGGATCCCGCCTGCTGCCGTGGCGGTGTCCTGCGTATCGATGGTGAACCGCAGATCTCCGGCAGGGATCAATCCGACGCTCGTTCCCGCGTCGAAGGTGGACGCGCCGGTGTGGAACGGAACGCCGGCGTCGTTCAAGGTCACGTCGATCGAGAACGGACAGCTGGTGGTTCCGGCCGCGCAGCCGAGCGAGCGCGGAGCGCCCGTCGCGACCCCGCCGTCGAGCTCGACTCCGTCCACGCGCAAGGTGGCGGAGCCGACGCCGCTCAGGTCCGTGATCGTCCCGGAGACGTGCACCGTGTCGCCGTACACGAACGTCGCGCCGGTCCAGCCGGTGTTGGCCACCGCCGCGGGGTACGTCACGCCGCCGGCGTCGGGGACGTCCTTGTAGATCTGCAGCGCGATCGCCGGCGGCGCGTCGTCGATCTTCCGGCTGCTGCTCACCTGGCGCGAGTGTCCGAACGGGTCCTGCGCGGCGACCTGGAAATCGTACGAGCCCTCCGCTCCGGCGGGCGCGTCGCGCGGGTCGAGCTGGAACACGTAGACGTTTCCGGCGGGCGGCGCCGAGGGCGGCAGCGTCTTCGTCCCGGACAGCAGCCGCGGCGAGGCGACGGCGGAGCCGTCACTGATGGTGGCCGAGACGTTGATCGGCGCCGCGCCGCCGTCCGGCAGGGTGCGCGCGTACACCGCCGGGTCCGAGGCGATGGTGATCGCCGGCGGCTGGTCGTCGAAGTAGACCTGTTGGGGAGCGCTCGAAGACGAATGGCCGGTTTCGCTTGCCGCGGAGACGGTGAACGCCAGCGGGGTGGTCCCGTCGGCGGGTCCCGCCGGGCGTGGCAAGGCGAACGTGAAGGTGCCGCCGCCGGCCAGGGTGCCGGGATGCGCGCAGGCTCCGCTCTCGCCGGTGATCCGCAGGCACGCGCTGGCGGGGTTCAGCGTGGTGCCCGCGGGGGTGTTGATGGTCGCGGAAACGGCGAGGGGCGTTCCCGCGGTATCGAACCAGGCGCCGCCGTCGAGTCCGGTGTACCCGGGCGCCGTGGTGACGGAGACGCTCGCGATCTGCGGCGCGTCGCTCTGCACGCAGACCCGCTGTGCGACGTCGCACATGGCGTTCGCCGAGCAGTCGGTGTCCCCGCTGCAGGTTCCGAGATCCGAGGTGCGGCAGGCCGCGAGCGACGCGCAGAGGAGGAAGAGGGTTGTGCGCATGGTCAAAACGCGAAGGTGAGCGCGGCGCTCGCTGCGAGCAGGACGCCGGAAGCGATGAACAGCGCATTCGCCGTGTGCGCCTTGGAGTTGCCGGAGTGGAGGGTGTCGAGATCGCCGGGCTGCCAGACGTTGCCGTTCGCGCGGTACGCCGACTCGGCGCTGTCGATGTCCGACTTGCTCTTCAGGCCGAAATACGCGCCGGTGGCGGCGGCGACCACGGCCACCCCGGCCGTCGCATACCCCGCCGTGCGCGTCCAGGTGCGGCGCGGCGCCTGCGAGGGAAACGCGGTCAACGCGGCAGCCGGGACCGGTGCGGGCGCCATCCGGGTCGACGCGACGAAGGTGGGCGGCGCGCCCTCGATGACGACGGGAAGAGCGCGCGACGATTCCGTCTTTCCCTCGCGGATACGGAGCGCGTGAACGCCGACGGGCAGGATGCGCTTCTCGCCCGGGCGCAGGGGTTGTCCGTCGAGCTCGAGCTCGATGCCGGGCGCCGCGTCGACGACGGCTTCCCCCGTGCATCCCGATGGCACCAGCAGCTTGCACGCCAGCGCCTCGGCCCAGGCGGTCACCTCCGCAGGCTCTCCGGCGACGCCGCGCTGTTGCGCTTCCGAGATCTGCTTGCGGGTCTTCACGTCGAGCAGCCGGACGCGCAGCGTCCCGTCGTCGTACGCGGCGACGAGCACCCGATCGACCTGACGCGCGACGCCGGCCATCACCCAGCACGCTTCGTCCGCACATGGCTCCGGAGCCTGCAACACCGAAGTCTCCGCGACCCCTGGCGCGCGCCGCGCCACGGCGCGCAACCCCTCTCCGACAGTCCCCGCCGCGCCCGTGGGCAGCGCTCCTTCCACCAGGACGCCGACGCTGGAAGCGGTGCGCGAGGGCGTGAGCGGAGCCAGCGGCGGCAGCGTCAGCGGCGGCTCCGAGGAAGGCTTCCGGGCCTGTTCCGCCGACTCCTGCTTTGGCGGTACCTTCTTCTTCCGCTTCTTCTGGTTCTTCTGCAGCCACGGAGCGTCGTTCGGCACCAGCGGCGCGAGCGGCGGCTCCGTCTGTCCGAGCGCCGGTAGCGCGAGGGCGAGCACGACGGCGCACAAGGACCGAGGTTTCATCCGGAGAGCTCCTGCGAGAGTACCCGGATGCTACCTCCTGGAGCCTCCCGCCGTCGCCTCCTCCATGTGGCTTTTTTCCGCAGATGAGGCTACACGCCGTCGCTCGATGCGCGTGTTCAGGCCCGATTACCTCTTTTCCGGAGGCTCCGTGCGGGCGGGCGCGAGCCTTCTGGTGCGCGACGGCCTGGTGGAGTCCGTCGGCGAGGCGCCCGCCGGCGCCGAGGTGATCGAGATGCGCGGGCGCGCGCTCCTGCCGGGCATGGTGGCGGCGCACAGCCACGCTTTCCAGCGCGCGATCCGCGGCCGGACGGAGCACCGCAACCATCCGCGCGACGACTTCTGGAGCTGGCGGGAGGCGATGTACGCGGCGGCGGAGCGGCTCTCGCCCGAAGACTTGTTCGCAGTTTCCAGGTTCTGCTTCCTGGAGATGGCCCGCGCCGGGATCACCGCGGTCGGCGAGTTCCACTATCTCCACCGCGACCGGTCCGGAAAGCCGTACGCCGACCCGAACGAGCTGGACCTGGCGGTTGCGCGCGCGGCGCAGGAGGCCGGCCTGCGGGTGGTGCTCCTTCGCGTCGCATACGCGCGCAGCGGCTTTCGCACGCCGGAGAACCCGCGCCAGAGGCGGTTCATCGAGGGCTCCGCGAGCGAATATCTCGCGAACCTCGAGAAGCTCTCGAAGCAGGTGAAGGTGGGGGCCGCGCCCCACAGCGTCCGGGCCTGCCCGGCGGAGTGGATCCGCGAGATCGCGGAAGAGGCGTTCCGCCGCGGGTGGCCGCTGCACCTGCACGTCGCCGAGCAGCGCGCGGAGGTGGAGCAATGCCTGGCGGAGCACGGGACCACGCCGGCCCGCGTCCTCGAGAGCCTCGGGGCGCTGCGGGAAACGACCACGGCGGTCCATGCCGTCCACCTCACGAACGAGGACGTCGCCGCCCTGGGCGCTGCGCGCGCCGCGGTCTGCGCCTGTCCCACCACCGAGCGCAATCTGGGGGACGGCGTGGTGCGCGCGGATCTCCTCCTGGCGGCGGGCGTGCGGCTCTGCATCGGCAGCGACTCGGAAGTGCAGCTCTCGCCTCTCGAAGATGCGCGGCAGCTCGAGTACCACCTGCGCCTCGTGCAGGAGCAGCGCGCGATCCTCGATCCCGGGCAGTCGGGCGTGGGCGGCCTGGGCGCGAAGCTCTACCGCATCGCCAGCGAGGGCGGGATGCGCTCGCTCGGGCTCGGCGGCGGCGGACTGCGGCCCGGGGAGCCGGCGGACTTCGTCGCCATCGATCTCGACGATCCTTCGATCGCCGGGTCGAACGCGGACGACCTGATGGCGAACGTGGTGTTCTGCATGGAGCGCACGGCCTTGCGCGGGACCTGGGTGGGCGGCGAACCTCTCTCCATGGACTTCGAACGGGCGCTGCCGCCCTTCCGCGCGGCGATGCGGAGGCTCTGGGGATGATCGATCCCGTCGCCATCCTCCGCGAGCTGGTGGCGATCGATTCCACCTCGACGCGGAGCAACCTGCCGATGCTCGATGCGCTCGAGCGGCACGCGCGCGCCCTGGGGTTCGGCACCCGGCGGCAACTCTGGACCGACGCGGCAGGCGTGGCGAAGGGGAACCTGATCGCGCAGCGCGGAGGCGAGCAGGGCGGGCTGGCGCTGGTGGGACACACCGATTGCGTCCCGTTCGATCCGGCCTGGGAAGGCGCCCTGCGGCCGGCGCTCGAGGAAGGGAAGCTGTTCGGCAGGGGAGCGGCCGATACGAAGTCGTTCCTGGCGGCGATGCTCTCCGCCGCCTCCCGGACCCAGGCGGCGCCGCTGCAGCTCGTGTTCACCGCCGACGAGGAGGTGGGGTGCCTCGGGGCGCACAAGCTCGCCGAGGAAGGCGCGCTGCGGCCGGCGCGCGCGGTGATCGGCGAGCCCACGCGGATGACCCCCGTGCTCGGACACAAGGGCTACTGCCTCGCCCAGGTGACGGTGAAGGGTGCGGAGGGGCACAGCGCGTATCCGGAGACCGGCGCTTCGGCGATCCTCGCCGCCGGCCGGCTGCTCGTGGAGATCGAGCGCATCGCCAACGAGCTGCGGTTCGGGGCCGATCCGGAATTCGCTCCCCCGTACGCGACCCTCAACGTCGGGCTGATCTCCGGCGGCAAGGCGAAGAACGTCATCCCCGGCGCCTGCGAGCTGACGGTCGAGTGGCGGCCCCTTCCCTCGCAGGATCCGAAGCAGGTGCTGCGGCTGCTCCAGGGCGCGAGCAAGTCGCTGTCGGTAGAGCGGATCGAGATCTCGGTCGCGACCCAGCGGCTCGATGCCGGCGTAGTGGTTCCGCGAGACGCGGAGATCGTCCGCTTCCTCGAGGCGGAGTCGGGCAACGCGCCCGCCACCATCCCCTTCGGCACCGAGCTGCCGTATCTCGTCCGCCTCGGCGCGGAGGCCTGCGTCTTCGGGCCGGGCGACATCCGCTCCGCGCACCGGAGCGGCGAGTTCGTCCCGGTCGCCGAGCTGGTGCGGGCGAGCGAGATCCTGGCGGGCGCCATCGAGCGGTTCGCGCGGCGTTGAGTCAGGGCGCGCCGGGGTGCGCTTCGAGCGGGACGATCTCCCGCGAGGAGAGGTGCAGGAATCGCGCGAGCAGGCCGATGGCTACGGCGGTGAGGCCGGC
>DASREU010000302.1:0-9549 GCA_035651935.1 Myxococcales bacterium
GGCGGATCGCCTCCGCCCCTGCCGACCGCGTGCTGCCGGCGCTGCAGGACGCGCTCAAGGACCTGCACGCCTTCTCGCGGACCCGCGCGCTCACCCATCTGCGCACCAGCGACAAGCGGATCTTCCTCGAGACCCGGGCGACGTTGTACCGGCTCGCCCGGGAGTCGCCGCCCAGGCTGCGCGAGGTGGTGCAGGCGGCGGAGAACCTGGCCCGCTTTCTCGACTCGATGTCCGTGCTCTCGCGACGGGAGAACCTGCGGCTGCACGATCGCGCCAACCTGACCCGGGCGAATCGGCACGCCGAGACCGCCCAGCTCAACCTCGGCACCCCCGAGGTGGCGCGGCGCGAGCTGGAAGCGGCGCTGGAGGCGGCCTCCACCCTCTACGGCCGCGACGTGCACCTCGACGCGTACCTCCGGGCGCAGCGCCATTTCCCTGCCCAGTGGTTGCACGACGCCGAGATCGAGCTCGAGATCTTCCGCCTGGCTGCCCTGCTCTCCGGGATGTCGCAACCCTGATTCCCTTGACCGGCGGGCGGCGCTGGCGGACAAAGCGGCCCCTTTCCGAGGAGACGAAAAGATGAAGCGATTCGCCCTGCTCCCGGCCCTGCTCGCCTGTGCGCTCGCTGCCCGCGCCGACGAGGGGATGTGGACGTACGACAACTTCCCCTCGAAGAAGGTGCAGCAGAAGTACAAGTTCTCTCCCGACGCGCAGTGGCTCAACGAGGCGCAGCTCTCCTCGGTGCGGCTGGCCGGCGGCTGCTCGGGAGGCTTCGTCTCTCCCGACGGGCTGGTGATGACCAACCACCACTGCGCCCACTCCTGCATCGAGCAGCTGTCGACGAAGGAGAAGGACTTCGTCGCCCAGGGCTTCTACGCTCCGGCGCTGGAGAACGAGGTGAAGTGCAACGAGATCGAGCTGAACCAGCTGGTGCAGATCACGGACGTCACCGCGCAGATCCACGGGGCGACCCAGGGCCTCAAGCCGGGCAAGGAATTCAACGAGAAGCGGAAGGCCGCGATGGCGTCGGCGGAGCGGGACTGCGCCGCCGGCAACGACAAGCTGCGCTGCGACGTGGTCGAGCTCTACCACGGGGGCCAGTACAGCCTTTACAAGTACAAGCGCTTCCAGGACGTGCGGCTGGTCTTCGCGCCGGAGTTCGCCATCGCCTTCTTCGGCGGCGACCCCGACAACTTCAACTTTCCCCGCTACGATCTCGACGTCTCGTTCATCCGCGCCTACGAGGACGGCAAGCCGGCGCGCACCGAGCACTACTTCCGGTGGTCGCCCGCCGGCGCGAAGGAAGGCGACCTCACCTTCGTCTCCGGGAATCCGGGGGGCACCGATCGCGAGCTCACCATGTCCGAGCTGCAGTACCAGCGCGACATCGCGCTGCCGGAGCGGCTCTTCGACCTCGCGGAGTATCGCGGAGAGCTGACGATGTTCACCCAGAAGTCGCCGGAGGACTACCGGGTGGCGGAGAAGGACCTGTTCTACGCCGAGAACAGCTTCAAGGCGCTGAAGGGGCGCTTCGAGGCGCTGGTCACGCCGACGCTGTGGAACACCAAGGCGGCGCGGGAGAGGGCGCTGCGCACGAAGGTCGACGCGCGGCCGGCGCTGCGCAAGAAGTACGGCAGCGCGTGGGACGACGTGGCCAAAGCGCTCGCGATGTTCAAGCCGAAGCGGAAGGAATACCGGTACATCGAGATGGGCGCGGGCTTCAATTCGCCGCTCTACCGCATCGCGCGCGATCTGGTCCGCGGCACCGAGGAGCTGCAGAAGCCGAACGAGCAGCGCCTGCGCGAATTCACCGACGGCAAGCTCCCGCAGCTGAAGCAGCGGCTGTTCTCGAAGGCGCCGATCTACGAGCAGTTCGAGGCCTTCAAGCTCGCCTTCGGCCTGACCAGGCTTCGCGAGGAGCTGGGAACCGACCACAGGTTCGTGAAGAAGGTGCTGGGGAAGAAGAGCCCGCAGGATCTGGCGCAGGAGCTGGTGAAGACCAAACTCTACGACGTGAAGGTGCGCGAACATCTGTGGCAAGGCGGTCGCGACGCCGTGGGAGCATCGAACGATCCGATGATCCTGCTGGCGAAGCTCGTGGACACGGACGCACGGCCGCTGCGGCAGTGGCACGACGAGGAAGTGGAAACCCTCGAGACCAGCGCCGCCGAGCGCATCGCGGCCGCGAAGTTCGACCTGGAGGGGAAGAGCAACTACCCGGACGCGACGTTCACGCTGCGGCTCTCGTATGGGGCGGTGAAGGGATACGAGGAGAACGGGCGCGAGGTGAAGCCGCTCACCACCATGGCCGGAGCGTTCGAGCGCGCGACGGGACGGGATCCGTTCAAGCTGCCGGACAGCTGGGTGCGCGCGAACGACAACCACCAGATCGACCTCTCCACGCCGTTCAACATGTGCACCACGAACGACATCATCGGCGGGAACTCGGGGTCGCCGGTGTTCGACAAGGACCGGCAGATCGTCGGGCTGGTGTTCGACGGGAACATCCAGTCGCTGGGAGGGGACTATGGGTTCGACCCCACGGTGAACCGGGCGATCGCCGTCCACAGCGCGGCGCTGCTGGAGGCGCTGGATCACATCTACGGTGCGCGGCGGATCGTCGCGGAGCTGAAAGGCGGAGGCGGTCCGGCTGCGTCGGGAGCGAAGTGACGCGAAGCCCGGGTTTGGTTGACGCTCTTGCGCGCGGGATTTAGTGTCTGGCCCCCGTCGGAGGACAACCATGCGCGCACAATGGGTCGAGCGACGCCGCGGCCTTTCCAACGTCACCCAGATGCACTTCGCGCGATCCGGCGTGGTCACCGAGGAGATGCAGCACGTGGCGCGGCGCGAGAAGCTCGCGCCGGAGCTGGTGCGCAGCGAGGTGGCGCGGGGACGGATGATCATCCCGGCGAACGTCAACCATCCCGAGCTGGAGCCGATGTGCATCGGGATCGCCGCGACGTGCAAGATCAACGCGAACATCGGCAACAGCCAGATCGACGGCGATGCCAGGAGCGAGCTGATCAAGCTCCAGGGCTGCCTCAAGTACGGCGCGGACACGGTGATGGATCTCTCCACCGGCGGCGACATCCCGCAGATCCGCAACCAGCTGCTCCGCGGCAGCTCCGTTCCGCTCGGGACCGTGCCCATGTACGAGGCCGTGGAGCGGGTGAAGCACGTCGAGAACCTCACCGCGCGCGATCTGCTCGACGTGGTGGAGGAGCAGGCGAAGCAGGGCGTCGACTACATGACCATCCACGCGGGCGTGCTGCGCGATTTCCTTCCCCTCGCCCAGCACCGGATCACCGGCATCGTCAGCCGCGGCGGCGCCCTGATGGCGCAGTGGATGCTGGCCACCGGCCGGGAGAATCCCTGGTTCACGCACTTCGACGAGCTCTGCGAGATCTTCCGCAAGTACGACGTCAGCTTCTCACTGGGCGACTCGCTGCGCCCCGGCTGCCTCGCCGACGCCTCGGACGAGGCCCAGTTCGCCGAGCTGCGCGTGCTCGGGTACCTCACCAAGAAGGCCTGGGAGCACGACGTGCAGGTGATGATCGAGGGCCCCGGCCACGTGCCGATGGACCAGATCGAGATGAACATGAAGATCGAGCAGGAGGCGTGCTACGAGGCGCCGTTCTACGTGCTCGGTCCGCTCACCACCGACGTGGCGCCGGGATACGACCACATCACCAGCGCCATCGGCGCCGCCCTCGCCGGGTGGCACGGCGCCTCGATGCTCTGCTACGTGACCCCGGCCGAGCATCTCAGCCTGCCGAACGCCGACGACGTCCGGGAGGGGATCATCGCGTACAAGATCGCCGCTCACGCCGCCGACGTGGCGCGCCGCCGGCCGGGAGCGCGCGATCGCGACGACGCGCTCTCGCGCGCGAGATACGCCTTCGACTGGAACCAGCAGTTCGCGCTCTCGCTCGATCCCGACACGGCGAAGGCGAAGCACGACGAGACGCTGCCGCACGATGCCTTCAAGAGCGCCGAGTTCTGCGCCATGTGCGGGCCGAAGTTCTGCTCGATGAAGGTGCACACCCACCTCGACGACAAGTCGAACGCGGAGGTGGTGGAGCGCGCCCCGGACAAGCTGGTCCAGGAGTCGCTCGCCTTCGCCCGCCGCGCTGCGCTGCCCCGCACCGGGAGCGTGGCCCAGCCGCAGCCCGTGGCGCTCGGCAAGAAACCCGCGGCGGCGTGAGCGGCTTCGCGATCGAGACGCACGCGCTGACGCGGCGTTTCGGCGCGCAGGTCGCGGTGGACGGCATCGACCTGCGAGTCCCTGCGGGGAGCTTCTACGGCTTCCTCGGCGAGAACGGCGCGGGGAAGAGCACCACCATCTCCATGCTCACGGGCGTGCTGGCGCCGACGAGCGGCGAGCTGCTCGTCTTCGGCCTCGCTCCGGGAACCGAAGTGAAGCGCCGGATCGGGGTGGTCCCCGACGGGCTGCTCCTCTTCGACCGCCTGACCGGCCGCGAGCACCTGGTCCTGGTCGGGCGCCTCTACGGCCTCGGCCGCATCGAGGCCGGGCGCCGCGCCGACGAGCTCCTGGAGACGATGGAGCTCGCCTCCGATGCCCGCAAGCTGATCGGCGACTACTCCTTCGGGATGCGCAAGAAGCTCGCGCTCGCGGCGGCGTTGATCCACGGGCCCGAGCTGCTCTTCCTCGACGAGCCGTTCGAAGGGGTGGATGCGGTGGCCAAGGCTTCGCTGACGGCGCTGTTGTCGGACCTGGTCCACCGCGGGAGGCTGACGGTGTTCATCACCTCGCACGTGCTCGAGGTCGTCGAGCGCCTCTGCGATCACGTCGGCGTGATCCACCGCGGCAGGCTCGTCGCCCAGGGAACGCTGACGGGAGTGGTGCAGGCCGTGGATGGGGCGGCTTCGCTCACCGACGCCTTCGTCCGCCTCGTCGGGGAGGGCAGGGGCGGCACCCGCGCCCTCTCGTTCCTGCCGTGACTGCGCTCACCGCGGAGCAGGCGCGCGCGCTGATCGGATTGCGCGCGAAGGTGTGGTGGCGCCGCATCGTGCAAGGCCGCCAATGGGTGCGCTTCGCCATCGGCATCCTCGCCGCCGGCCTCGGGATGCTCTTCAGCGCCTCCCTTTGCATCCTGGTGATCCAGGCCGCCGACATGCTGGGTCGCCACCCGGCGCGCCTGTGGAGCCGCGGCGGACCGGCCGCGATCTTCGCGGCCTGGCTGACGATGGCGCTGGCGGGCCGCCTCTGGTTCGGGCTGATCGCGCTCGCCCAGAGCCAGGCGTTCCTCGATCCGCGCCGGTTCCGGTTCTTCCCGGTCAGCCCGCGGCTGCTGAGCGCGATCAACCTGGGAGCGCTGTTCGCGGATCCGATCTGGCTCGTGCTCTATCCACCCCTGATCGCGATCGCCCTCTCCGTCTCGCGGCTGCCCGGCGCGCCCGCAGCCTGGATGCTGCTTCTCGGAGAGGCGTTGTCGGTCTGGGCGGTGGTCGGCGTCCTGCATCTGGGCGCCGCGCTGGCGGCCTTGTTCGACGCGCGCCCGATCCTGCGGCGCACGTTCTCGGTGGTCCTGCTGCTCGCCGGATTCGCGGGGTTCCAGCTCTCGATGTCGGTGCCGGGCAGCCCGGGGATGACGGCGCTCTTCGAGAGTCGCGCCTGGCGGTCCTGGAGTCCGCCGGGTTGGGCAGCGCGGTTCGCGACTGCGCTTTCGGGCGAACAGCTCCTGCCGGCGCTGGGATTCGGCTTGCTCCTCCTGCTGGTCGGGTTTGCCTGCAGCGCCGCGGGCCATGTCCTTTCGTTTCGCGAGCTCGTGCGGCCGGCTGAATCCGCGCGGGCGTCCGCGAGCGCCGCCCGCGGCGCCGACGCGTGGCGCTTCCCTCTGTCGGACCTGGCCATCTCGGCGCTGTTCGAGAAGGAGGCGAAGACCATCGTGCGGGTGGGCTGGTTGCAACTGGTGGTCGTGCCGGTCGCGTACCTGCTGCTGGTGCGCACCGTGCTGCCAGGCCCGGAGCCGCTGCTCATCGCGGCGGTCTACGCGCACCTCGGCGTGCTGGAGGTCGCCACCAACGCCTTCGGCCGCGACCTCGACGCCGCCCGCGCGTGGTTCCTCTGGCCGGTCACGCTGCGCTCGGTGCTCCTGGCGAAGAACGCCGTCGCCTACCTGTTCTCGCTGGCGATCTTCCTGCTCCTCGCGCTGGTCGCCGCGATCGGCTCGCACCTCACCCCGGGCCAGTTCCTGGTGGGAATCCTCGCGCACGCCGCCATCTTCCCCTTGCTCGCCACCTTCGGAAACGCGATCAGCGTCCTCTATCCCGTGCCGGTCCGCGGCGCCCGGCTGCGGCGCGTCCGCGGCGCCGGCCCCATCGGCGCGCGTGTCACCGCAATGGCCCTGCTCGCGGCCGCCGCCTGGGCGCCCTACGCGATCGCCCACACTCTCGGGATCCATCTGTACGCCTCGTACGCCGGCGAGCTGCTCGCCCTCCTCATCGCGTACCCGGCCCTGCTCTCCGCCGCCGCCCGCCTCGCCGACTCTCGCCGCGAACCCCTGCTCTCCGCACTCTCCCGCGACGAATGAGCTCCAGGAGATCCGGGGACACCATACGTAATTCGGGGGAGTTCTCCGGATCGCCCAATTACGTATGGTGTCCCCGGATCTCGTCCCGGATCTCGTCGATGTGGGTGCCGTCGGGCAGGGGCTCGTCGCTGCCCGGGACGTAGTTTGGATTCTTTCGGAGGATCCCGGGGCCGCCGTCCCAGCCGAAGAGGGCGAGGATGGTGTGGTAGGCGCCGACCAGGGCCATGTAGACCGCGGCGAGCGCCATGGCGCCGAAGCAGGCCAGGAGTCCGTACATCCAGGGCCGGGCGGCTTCCGCCGGACCCGACGAGGTGCGGGCGTGGACGAAGCCGACCAGACAGGTGAGCACGGCCACGGTGAGGAGCAGGGCGCCGGTGCGGAGGATCTTCGGCATGGCTACGTCTCGAAGCTTGCGCCGCAGGAGCAGGCCCTGCGGGCACGGGGATTGTCGAAGCGGAAACCGGGACCCCCGGGGAGGTCGATGACGGTGCCCTCGAGCAGCGGCGCGCTCGCGGGATCGACGGCGATCTTCACGGCCCCGGACTCGACGACCGCGTCCTCCGGCCCCGCGCTCTCGACGAAGTAGAGATCGTACGTCAGCCCGTTGCATCCGCCGGCCACCACCGCGACGCGCAGGAGCCAGCCGCGCACCTCCGCTTCGCTCGCGCGCGCGAGGACGGCCTTTGCTGCGCGGTCGGTCAGTGAGAGGTGCATGAGCGCCAAGGGGTCTACAGCCCGCGCCCGGGGCGCGGCAAGCGAATCAGGCGGCGTGGTCGCGGCGGAGCGCTTCCAGCTCGTCGTCCGGGATCTGGGTGAACGCGACCACGCAGCGCGGATCGAATTGCGTCCCCCCGCAGCGGGCGATCTCCATGCGAGCCTGGGCGAAGCTGGCGGCCTTGCGGTAGGGACGGTCGCTCGTCATCGCGTCGAGCGTATCGGCGATGGCGAAGATCCGCGCGCCGAGCGGGATGGCATCCCCGCGCAGCCGGCGCGGATAGCCGCCGCCGTCCCAGCGTTCCTGGTGTGCCAGGACGATCTCGGCCGCCGGGCGGAGGAACTCGATCGTCTCCAGGATCCGGTACCCCACCTCGGGGTGGCGCCGCATCTCCGCCCACTCGGTCTGGGTGAGCGGCCCGGGCTTGAGCAGGATGCTGTCCGGCACCCCGATCTTGCCGATGTCGTGCAACAGCGCTCCCCGGCCGATGTGCTCGAGCTGCGCGTCGCGGATCCCCATCCGCCGCGCGATCGCCAGGGTGTACCGGACCACCCGCTGCGAGTGATCGCTGGTCTCGTGCTCGCGCGCGTCGAGCGCGTTCACCAGCGCCACCAGCGTGTTCGAGTACGAGAGCGCGATCCCGCCCAGCGCCGTGGTCAGCTCGGCGGTGCGCTCCCGCACCCGCCGCGCCAGCCCCTGGTGGTACCGCGCCCGCGCCGAGGTCAGCCGGCTCTTGCTCCAGGCGCGCTCGATCGCGCGCACGAGCTCCGTCACGCGCGGAGGCTTGAGCAGGTAGTCGGCCGCGCCGCGCTTGAGGCAGTCGACCGCGCTCTCGGTGTCGCCGAATCCGGTGAGCATCACCACCGCCGCGTGCGGGTGACGCTGCAGCACGTGATCGAGGAGCCAGAGGCCGTCGTGCTCGGGCATCTTCACGTCGCAGAGCAGGAGCGGAAGGTCGTCGCCGCGCAGCATCTGCAGCGCCGCATCGGCGCTCGCAGCCTGCCGCACGGGATAGCCCTCCTCCTTCAGCACCGCCGAGAGCACCTCGCGCACCGCGCGATCGTCGTCGACCACCAGGACGGTCGGCGGCTGCGTGCTTGCCGCATCGTTCTCGACGGGAGAGAGCTCGGCCGGCGTGTCGAGCGGCTGGTTGCCCAACCGCAGCATGTCGTCGATGCCCAACATCTGTCCGAAACCCAGCTTCGCCTTGCAAGCTGCCGAAGTCAATTCTGAATTCCGGCAGGGACCGAATGGATTGACACCGCGCGGCAGCCGGCGTACGCCCGACGCGCCGCGAGGAGGCCGAACATGGCGGAAGCAATCCCGATCGCGCAGAAACCCGCGCAAGGCACGGTGACGGAGCAGGGCACGCTGGCGGTGTACGAGCCCGGCAGCGGCAAGCTCCTGGGCGAGGTGCGCGTCGCGACTCCGCAACAGGTCCGGGAGACGGTCCAGCAGGCCCGCATCGCGCAGTCGGAGTGGGCGCAAAAGCCGATCGCCGCCCGCCGTGCCGTGCTGCTTCGCTTCAAGGACCTGTTGCTCGAACGGGCCGCGGATTTCTGCGATCACCTGACGCGGGAGAACGGCAAGACGCGGAACGAGTCGCTGTTCATGGAGGTGCTGCCGGTCGCCGATGCGGTGAACTGGTACGCGAATCACGCCGGGAAGGGCCTCCGCGACGAGAAGATCCCCCTGCACCTCTTCCCCCACAAGAAGTCCTACCTGCGGTTCTATCCGCGCGGCGTGATCGGGATCATCTCCCCCTGGAACTATCCGTTCTCGATCCCCGTCGGCGACGCGGCAGCCGCGCTGATGGCGGGAAACGCGGTGGTGGTGAAGCCGAGCGAGTTCACGCCGATCATCCTGGAGAAGACGCGCGCGCTGTTCGAGGAAGCCGGCCTGCCGCGCGGTCTCTTCGGAGTGGTGCAGGGCCGCGGCGACGTCGGCGCCGAGCTGATCCGGAGCGGGGTGAACATGATCGTGTTCACCGGCTCGGTCGCCACCGGGCGGAAGGTCAACGTCGCCGCCGCGGAACAGATGATCCCCTGTGTGCTCGAGCTGGGAGGGAAGGACCCGGCCATCGTCCTCCCCGACGCGGATCTCGATGCCGCCGCGAAGAAGATCGCCTGGGGCGCGTTCGCCAACTCCGGGCAGACCTGCGCCTCGGTGGAGCGGGTCTACGTGCACGAGAGCGTCGCGCAGCCGTTCACGGAGAAGGTGGTGGCGCTCGCGAAGAAGCTGCGGCAGGGAGAGCCGAACCGCTTCGACGTGGACGTGGGC
>DASREU010000303.1:0-3269 GCA_035651935.1 Myxococcales bacterium
CTGCCGCAAGCCGGCGATCTTCTCTTCGTCGACGTCGACGCCGATGACGGCGTGTCCCGAGTCCGCGAAGCAGACTCCCGCCACCAGTCCGACGTATCCGGTCCCCACCACCGCGATCCGCATGGCGGGCTTCTACCGCGCGCCGCGGACCCCGGTCGAGCCTTCTTGCGCCGCCCTGCCGCTGCGGCGGACCCGGTTATTCCACGGTGACGGACTTGGCCAGGTTGCGGGGCTGGTCGACGTCGGTCCCGCGGTGATCGGCCACGTGGTAGCTGAAGAGCTGCGTCGGGATCACGCTGACGATGGGCATCAGCAGCGGGTTGGTCTGGGGCACCGGGATGGCGGCGTCCGCGAGCGTGGGCACCTGCGCGTCGCCCTCGGAGTGGATGGCGATCACCCGCCCGCCCCGGGCGCGCACTTCCTGGATGTTGCCGAGGATCTTCTCGTAGTTCACGCCCGGCTCCCCCTCGGAGTCGCGCGGCGCGAGCACCATCACCGGCATGTTCTCGTCGATCAGCGCGATCGGGCCGTGCTTCATCTCGCCCGCCGCGTATCCCTCGGCGTGGATGTACGAGATCTCCTTCAGCTTGAGCGCGCCTTCCAGCGCGACCGGGTACTGCGGGCCGCGGCCGAGGAAGAGCAGGTCGCGGGCCTGGCTGAACCGGTACGCCGCCTGCTTGATCACGTCCTCGTACTTGAGCACCCGCTCGACCAGCATGGGCAGCTCGTTCAGCGCCTGCAGGTGCCGCTGCCCATCGGCGGCCGAGAGCGTCCCGCGCAGCCTGCCCAGCCGGACGGCGAGGAGGAAGAACGCCGCGAGCTGGGTGGTGAACGCCTTCGTGGACGCGACGCCGATCTCCGGCCCGGCGTGCGTGTACAGGACGTCGTCCGCCTCGCGCGCGATCGCGCTCCCTACCACGTTGCAGATCGCCATCCCGCGGGCGCCGCGCCCCTTCGCCTCGCGGAAGCTCCCCAGGGTGTCGGCCGTCTCGCCCGACTGGGAGACGGCGATGCAGAGCGTGTTCTTGTCGACCAGCGGCTCGCGGTACCGGAACTCGCTCGCCAGATCCACCTCCACCGGGATCCGGGCCAGCGTCTCGATCATCAGCTTGCCGGTGAGCGAGGCGTGCCAGGAGGTGCCGCAGGCGACGATCTGCACCTTCCCGAGCCTCTCCACGAGCTTCTTGTCGAGGTTGCACCCGTCCAGGTAGACGTCGCCCTCCTCGATGCTGGCCCGGCCGCGGATGGTGTCCGTCAGCGCGCGGGCCTGCTCGTGGATCTCCTTGTGCATGAAGTGCTTGTGACCGTTCTTCTCGGCCATGGTGGGCGTCCACTCGATGCGCTTCACGCCGCGCGAGAGCTTCTGCCCGGCCTTGTCGGTGAGGGTGACGCCCTGCTTGGTGATCACCGCGAAGTCGCCTTCCTCGAGGTAGATCACGTCGCGGGTGTGGGCGAGGATCGCGGGCACGTCGGAGGCGACGAAGTTGCAGTGCTCTCCCAGGCCGACCACCAGCGGGCTGGCGTTCTTGGAGACCACCAGCATGTCGGGGAACTTCTCCGAGACCACCGCCAGCGCATAGGTGCCCCGGACGCTGCGGAGCGCGGCGCGGACCGCATCGGGCAGCGACAGGCCCTTCTCGATCTGCACCTCGATCAGGTGCGCGAAGATCTCGGTGTCCGTCTCCGAGCTGAACTTGTGCCCCGCCTTGACCAGCGTCTCCTTCAGCTCCAGGTGGTTCTCGATGATGCCGTTGTGCACCACCGCCACCCCGCCGTACTTGTGCGGATGGGCGTTCTCGTCGGAGGGCTTGCCGTGCGTCGCCCAGCGCGTGTGGCCGATCCCGGTCGCGCCCCTGGGCATCGAATCGACCAGCCGCTTCTCGAGGTTGGCGAGCTTTCCTTTCGCTCGCACGACCGACAGGCCCTTCTCGCCGAGCACGGCCACGCCGGCCGAGTCGTACCCGCGGTACTCCAGCTTCCGCAGTCCCTCCACCAGGAGGGCCGCGCATTGCTCGTCTCCGACGTATCCCACGATGCCGCACATGATTTTGCTTCCCCCAGGACTACTTCTTCGCCGGCTTGCGCGGCGCCTTCTTCGCCACCCATCCCTCGATGTTCCGCTGCTTGCCCGCGCTCACCGCCAGCGCGCCGGCCGGCACGTCCTCCCGCACGGTCGTGCCGGTGCCGACGTACGCGTCCTTGCCCACCGTCACCGGCGCGATCAGCTGCGTGTCGCTCCCGATGAACGCGCCATCCCCGATGGTGGTCTGGTGCTTGCTCTTGCCATCGTAGTTGCAGGTGATGGTCCCTGCCCCGATGTTGCAGCCCTCGCCGACCACCGTGTCTCCCAGATACGTGAGGTGGTTCGCCTTGCTTCCCTTGCCCAGCACCGTCTTCTTCAACTCCACGAAATTCCCGACGTGCGCCTGTTCGGCAAGCTGTGCACCGGGCCGCAGCCGCGCAAACGGCCCCACGGTCGCGCCGGCGCCGATCCGGCTCTCCGTCAGGTGCGAATAGGGAAGGATCTGCGCTCCGTCGGCGACTTCGGTGTCGACGATCACACAGCCCTGGCCGATGCGGGCGCCACGCCCGATCCGCGTCTTCCCGCGCAGCGAGACCAGGGGCTCGAGCACGGTGTCGCGGCCCACCTCGACGCCTTCGTCGACGTACGTCACCGCGGGATCGATCAGCGTCACGCCGTCCTTCATCAGCTCGGCGTTGCGCCGTTCGCGCAGGAGCGCCGCGCTGGCCGCGAGCTGTGCCCGATCGTTGATCCCCGCCACTTCCGTCTCCTCCGCCTCGACCGCCACCGCCCGGCCTTTCGCGACGATATCCGTCAGATAATACTCGGATTGCGCGTTGCCGCGGCCCACCCCGTGCAGCGCCCGGAAGAGAAACGCCGAATCCGCCAGGTAGATGCTGGCGTTGACCTCGTCGATCTTCCGCTCCGCGGGCGACGCGTCCTTCTCCTCCACCACCCGGGCCACCGTCCCGTCCGGGTTGCGCACCACGCGGCCATATCCCTGCGGCTTGTGGGCGCGGCAGGTGAGCAGCGCCACGTCCGCGCCCTCCCTCGCGCGCACCAGCTTCTGCAGCGTCTCTGAGCGGATCAGCGGGACGTCGGCGGCGAGCACCAGCACGTCGCCTTCGAATCCGCGCAGGGTTTCCTCGGCGCAGAGCACGGCGTGCCCGGTCCCGAGCTGCTCCGGCTGGACGGCGAAGCGCAGCGGCGCGCCGGTGAACTGCCGCGAGAGCGATTCCGCCACCGC